>JAQVBK010000416.1 GCA_028690365.1 Candidatus Cloacimonadota bacterium | reverse complement strand
TCATTCCAACAAGTATATCAGAACGTGATAAACATGAAATAACTCGGTTAATATTATTCGAAAAATCCATCACTTGTGTATTTTTGTTACACCTCATCATTTTTTGAATTTCCAAATAGCCATCTAGATCCCCTTTTACTGTCGGAACAAACAATAATTTTCTATTATTATCTTCAAGGAGTGTATCATAAATTTTTGCAAATTTCACCCTTCTTTTGTTTAAATCTGGTGTTGCGTTACTTAAATTTCGATAAATGTCAGAATCATGAAGCCAATTATAGGACGTAGTAGCGAATGTATTAGCAGAGGAATTCATTTGAATATCCTTTCCTGATAAATCAAATAATTCATTATCGGGAAGATCCATACCAAATGCAGGATCTGCGGTTTGAATGACGTTCTGTACACCACAACTTTCCAATACCTGTTTCGACATTCCATCGCGGACGGTAACTAAATCAACAGTATTTAATATTGAATGACTCAAGATTTTGCCTACTCTTGTATCAATGGGTCCCGCGCCGATACCATAAACTACCGTTTTCTTTTTCAGGATCTGGGCTAGTTTAAGCTGCGATAATAAAACCGGTAGATAATATGCTTTAAGATCCTGAAGCAAAGATCCTCCACCAAGAATGAAAACATCACATTTGTTAGTTTCTTTGATGATATTGCCCATTGCATTCTTAATAATAATATTTTTAACAAAATACTTCGACCCTTTTTTAAGGGAGTGCTCGATCGAATTCACATTATGAAGTGATTGTGTGATCAATGCGTTATTAGTTAGAACAGTAAAAGTTGGGTTGTCAAATTTTTTTTTCAGAGATGAAATCATCCCGGAAAGAATCGCCTCATCTCCGATATTATCTAACCCATAATAACCAGAGATAAAAAATCTTACCATTATTTTCTCCAGATTTTTTGTAATTGATCAACCAGCCTTCGATTTGCCAATGTATTCTAAGAAATCAATCCCTGCCTTAACAACACATTTTGCATGATCTAGTCCTCCACCTCTGAAAACTCCCCGAATAAATATAATGACATATCTGGGATTCAGATAATCTGTTTTCAGGATTCTGTTTACCCATTTTTCGATATCATCTTTGGAAAATCCGGGGTAACTGACGATACATTTCTGATACCCGTTTTCGTCAATGGATTCCGACATGTCATCGATTGTCAGATAACCATTGTTCTTGACGTAATCGTAGAACGCCGTTCCCGGAATGGGTGTAGCAACCGCCACCTGAATAATATCCGGTTCAATCTCCTTGATATAATTGAGTGTTGCCTGAGCAGTTTCGTGCGTTTCACCCGGCAACCCAATAATAAAATCCCCATGAACGAGAAGACCTGCATTTTTTGCATTTACCGTAAATTGTTTTGCCTGTTCGATAGTTATCCCTTTTTTGATTGATTTCAAAATCTCGTCAGACCCAGATTCATATCCTACGATGATAAGACGACAGCCGGATTTTTTCATTAGTTTTAATGTTTCAAAATCCAGATCTGCTCTTGCATTACAGGACCAAGTGATCTTAATTTTCCGATTGATCATTTCCCTGCAGAACGTGCGGACGCGTTCTTTCTGAAGGGTGAAAGTATCATCCTCGATAAAAATTTCTTTCACAAAGGGTAGGTTTTCAACCACATACTGGAATTCAGCAACAATACTTCCAATACTCCGGAAGCGGAGCTTTCTTCCCATCAGATTTTCCGGCCAGGAACAGAATGAACACATGAATGGACATCCCCTCCCGGTAAATATCTGGATTTCAGGATAGAGTGACTGGCTGAGGTAATAATTGCGGATATTGAGGTGCTTCTGGTAGACCGCTGAAACAAAAGGTAATTCATCCAATTCTTCCGATGTCGATAACTGGCGATCTTTATTTTTAACAACCATTCTATTGTCATTATACCAGATCCCATCAACGGAATTTAAATCTGAATGATTATTACACGCCCTGACAAAATCTCTGATAACAAAATCATATTCAAACCGGGCAATTACATCGATGCAATCGCGTTCAATAATCTTCTCCGGATATACTGCAGTAGGAGGTCCGGTCAGTATAGTGATAATTTTTTGATTCACTTTTGTTTTTATCTCTTGAAGAACGTTGATATCATTTCCAAGACTTGAAAAATTTGATTCTGCTATAACGATATCCGGATTAAAATTTTTAATTTCCTCAATGACATCAGTCAATGAATATTTGTTGGCGATAGCATCCCTGAGCTGAACGGAGTTTCCCTCTTTTTCTAATATCCCGGTAGTATAAGCCAGCCATTTCGGGTAATCGAGAGTCCCCCCACGTGCAGTTACCCCCTGCCACCGTCCACACCTGACAAAGCCGTCCAAGAACGGCGGGTTTAACAAATAAATTTTCATTCTTGGCTCCTCGCGGCAACTAAAATAGTATCTAACTTCTTTGCAAGGGTGGCCCACTGGTATTTATCTTCAACAATGTGCCTCCCTTCAAGTCCAAGTCGGTTACATAAATGGGGATCCTGATACAGTTCCATGATTTCACGTGTATAATCATCAGCGTTGGAGACAAATCTGACGGTCTGACCAAAATTTTCCCGGATGGCATCAACATATGTGGAAATAATAGGTACACCACAAGCCATATATTCAAACATTTTCAAGGGGAGGGAATTGATTGAAACGTTGTCCTGTTTAAACGGAATCACTCCTATGTTCA
>JAQVBK010000415.1 GCA_028690365.1 Candidatus Cloacimonadota bacterium | reverse complement strand
CCCTGTAAGATTGGCACTTCGGTAAGAGTAGCAAAATACATAAATGCACCCACAATCGAAGCAAAGAAATTTGAGAAGAGAGAATTTCCCCCCACTAAACCTGATATCCAGGAAGAGGGAATCAATCCTTCCTGTCCTGGGCGAGCCAATAGTACTCCGGCAACGAGAACACCAAAAAACAAAAGTGGCATTATCTGCTTTGCGAAACCCCACGTGGCTGAAAACCATTCTCCGGCTTCTTCTTCGTCTCTGCTGGTGAAATATGACAACCCGATAACACCAACGACAAAAGGGATCATAGGCTGCCATTTTGATAAAAATCCGGCAATGATAACAGCTACTCCCACTATTGCCATTTTCCAGAATTTCATTTTATACAATGTTACCAGAATAATTCCCAAAACCACTGCAAAAATTGACGTAGCAATCCATTTGAGATTGTAAATAGCGTTCCATAAACCAGACTCGGTTGCCGGTTTTGCCCAGTTGGCAAAAATAAGGATTAGAATCATTGAAGTAAAGAAAATGATATTGTGCCACAAAGGTCTGTCTGAATCTATATCAGGCATGAACATCTGTTTTTCCACCTTTTCTTTCTCTTCTTTTCTAAACAGAAACCCCATTATCAGACCAATAATAATACTGAACAAAATCGCTCCGACAGCTCTGGCAATTCCCATCTCAATACCCAGGATTCTCGCAGTTAGGATAATTGCCAGAATATTGATTGCCGGACCCGAGTACAAGAAAGCGGTTGCCGGTCCAAGTCCTGCACCTCTTTTATAAATACCACTGAATAAAGGCAGTATTGTACATGAACAAACTGCCAGGATTGAACCTGAAACTGCTGCGACCGAATATGCAACTACCCGGTTTGCTTTCGCTCCAAGATACTTCATCACAGCATGCTGGGAAATAAAAACTCCGATAGCTCCCGCTATAAACAAGGCAGGCAGCAAACACAGAATAACATGCAGTTGAGCATATTCCTTCAACATGTGAAATGACTCAATTACTGCATTTTGAAAGCGTGGCGCATCTACAGGTAAAAAGTAAGACACTAAAAAAATCACCACCATGATCAGTAAAATCTTCCATTCATCTTTCCAACTCATTTCTCCTCCATCTCCCTAAAATTTTCATCCACATTTTCTACTCTTTTATTTCAAATGTTTTGTTCTTTAAATAAAATTCCATAATCATAGATATTATGATAAATACAGGAAGAGTAATTAATGTTCTCATAAGTGAAAATTTCAATCCAAGATAACTGACTTCAAATGTGAGCATAGGGATTTTCATCGTACTGAATGCGCCAAGGTAGATAAAGATATTGCGGATACTTGCCCCTTTTTTCCATAAAATATGGGCTACCGGAAAAGCTCCGTACAAAGGACCGGCTTGCAGCATTCCCAGTAAAATTACCCAAAATGCCCCTGATATTCCTGAATTTCCGCCAATGTGCCTTTGAATCTTTTCTTTTGAAATCCAGACATCAAACAGTCCAATCAAGATAAAAATAAAAGGTAGAAAGCTTACCATTTCCAGAAAAGAATTTCTGAAATTCAGGGCAATTCCCTTGCCTGCCGAAAACTCCAGGTAATGTGAACCCACTATAAATATGATGAACACGACAAAGATTACAATGTCAAATTTATGTTTCCTGATATAGCTCGTTTTCATATAAGTCCCCAAAGCAATCCCATGAGTAACCCAACAATGATAGCTCCGATGAAGCTGAGAAGATTTCTCAGCAAGGCAATTTTTTTCCCGAAATATTTGAATTCAATGGGTAAGGTTATGATTCCTACCATCATGAGAGTAGTGATGAAAATAGCGATCACCGGATAACCTGCCCCATTTTTGATGAGAATTCCGCCCAGAGGATAGGCAATAAATCCCGGTATCAGAGAAATTGAACCGACAACGGCAGCGATGACCATTCCACTGATTCCGGCATCTTTCCCCAACCATTGAATGATTAACTTATCAGGAATTAAATACAAAAATGTGCTGACAAATATGAGAATTGTGGCAAATGGTAAGAGCAGGTTTATAAACATTGCAATGCCTTTCTTCAACGCCATCCCAGTCTTCTTTTTGTCAAAAATTGCTGACAAAAGCAACGAGACACCTGTAAAGATTGCTAATATAGTTACTGAATTCATTTACTGTCTGCCTTTACAGGAAATGCATTCCCTGTTGGTTGCAGCAGCTTTTATACTATCCGCTTCAAGCTGAGGGTCATCTATAGCCGATAGCATCCGCCGAATCCCGGAAATGATTTCATTGTTATTAACTAACTTGTAATTTACATATTTCTCGTCTTTCTCTGAAGTGATTATTCCGGCTTCTTTCAGTATTTTAAGGTGATTGGAAATTGCCGGCATTGAAAAACCAATTATTTCGTTGATCTCACAAACACACATTGGTTTAATTTCCAGCATTTTAACTATTCTGAATCTGGTTTTGTCTGCCAGCGCTTTAAATATTTTCACATGTTGTTCCATACATTCTCCCTTTAACGTTTAACTAAACGTTTAAATGAGGAAAATGTGTCAATTCAAATTTTAAAAAAAACATTTCAGGCCGTGGAAGACAACTCGTTAACCTATGATACATATCCATTAGCAATAATACATACTGATAAGCAATTAATAACTGTCTGTTTAAAGAACAGTAAAATATTAACTGATTTTACTAATGATAAAATCAAAT
>JAQVBK010000414.1 GCA_028690365.1 Candidatus Cloacimonadota bacterium | reverse complement strand
GATAATTAGGTACCTATTACCGAAATCTCCATATTGGGCGGGAATATAGACCTCAGACATTCTCCTGATTATCAGGCACTGGCTTAATTATCTGACTTCATAGAAGTTTGTGTTTGTGGGCGTCCTTTTATTTTTTTCTGAACCTTCTCCCAGGTGCGGGTAATCAGAAAACTCTCATCCATATCCCGGATCATCGTCGTAAATTTTTTCATCGGGACCGCAAAGGTGAGGATATCTACCGGGACACAGGGTCGGGCAGACGGATCCATCATTCCAAGGACTGCCCTTGGATCAGAAGACTGTTCTTCAAGCCAGGGATAATACACGATGGAAGAACATCCTGCCCCCATCGGGGTGATTACCCCGAACGGATCATTCCGGTCAAAGTTTGCCAGCGTAAACAAGCCGGAGAGAACTTCCGCATGGACAAAGAATATTACCACCGCGGGATTATCATCCGCTTGCAGATGATCCCACCGTTTGAAGAGGAGATACTTCCCGAATGAGGGAATCGGCATGACTCCCTGCTGCCACGTATCAACGATTTCAGGGGTTTTTTTATATCGCTCCCCTTCAAGTTTCCCCTCTATGCCGTATGATAAAAAATAACCGAAATCCGGAGGTTGTTCATGTTGATACCCGCAATAGCGAAGACCACCCCGACAAGTGATAGAACTGGCATCAAACGCAAGACTGGTTCCATTCCTGACTTTTGCCAGATCACAGACGAAACATCGCCTTTTTTCCGGAGTTTTTGCTTTCTGTATATCCCGATGGTCAGGTGTTATCTCAAAAGTTATCGGGAGGGGTTCAGCCGGAAAAAATTTCTCCCATAGTCTTATAAATTCGTTCTTTAGTTCAAGGTCCATACCATTTCTTTCACGGTCCATGAAATATACCTGCTGGTGTCACAATTCCAGGTAATAATTGGAGTTTTCAGAAATCTACTATCTATATCTGTAATTCTAATTTCCCCTTTTGTTGAGTGAAAAAATTAAATAACAATCGAATTTGGATTGAATTTCTCAATTCATCGGATTGAAATACAGATTTAATAAGTTTAATCGAAAAAATATCTTCAGGAGTTCACGAAGTAAATAATTATCCAAATTAATCAATAAATTTATTATAATAATACAACTATTATAAAATGCGGATACTTATGGGATACTCTGCAATACCTTCTCTAACTGATTCTGAAGAAGAGGTTATTCGTCTCCTCGTCGAAGTCGGCCTTAAAACAAATGAGGCACGATTACTGGTAGTCTTTTTCCGGGGGCTAGAGCCGACTTCACGGGATCTTGAACGGATTGCTGATCTACGACAACCCGAGGTGAGCGTTGCAATAACCGGACTTTCGAAACGCAGGTGGGTATGTGTTTCGAGTCTGATCACTGCAAATAAGGGGCGGCCTGTGAAAATTTTCAAACTCACCCAAACGATAGATTTTATTCTGGATGAGATTAAAGAGAGTTTCTCAACCGGGCATGACCAGAAGATGATCATGCTGGGCAGGATCAGGGAGATTATCAGAAGTTAAAGAGGGTAATTTTAGATATTCAAATCGAAATGATACCGTCGATCCATGGCTCCTATCCCAGATTACTTATTCATGGCAACCCAATATACCTGTAAGTGATCGTATGAAATCAACAGATATTGAATATCTTAAAGAAATTACCCCAGATATTATCAGTACGAATTCAGATCCGGTTATGATAAACCGGTTGTTAGGTATCATTGAAGAACTGCAGATCGAAGTAAAACGGCTTAAGAGAACACAGGGTTTTGATCAGGTTAAAGGGAAGAGACAGAAACCTTTGAACTATATTGCCGGAAAAGATAAGATCTGATAAAAACATCAATAAGGGAATTAGTTCATATTGATGATAGACTAGGTGAATTAATTCTCATATTTCATATGGGTGCCTTCCCAGAATACTAGTTCTGATTAAATTTTTATTCCTGATTCAAGGGAGATTATTTATCTGATACCTTTTTTGAAATACCGCAATTATTCCTCAAAAATCAATTTTTGCTCATTAATGCGATTAAATCTAATTTCTTATAGTCGCATAGGAATAACCAGTTCAATCAGGCTAATTGGAGGTGAAAATTTTTGACCCGGCATTTCCTTTTATCTATCAGAGATAATAGCAAATATTAATTATATAGTAAAACAGTATAGAAAATCAGAGCCACAACAGGTATGCATCTAAAGACAACTTTCTGCTTATAATTATTCAAAGTAATATATTTGAGCCGATATTAAATCTGTTTTAGATGTCTGATGAGTGGTTTTCATTATTTTTGTGTAATAGAGACACTATCCAGAGAATTTCTATACAGGTGAATCGATGAATCAAATGAATTGTAGGGCAATAATTCTTCTTTCTCTCTTTAGTATTGTTCTCCTCCCTCTTGTATCAGCCATCGAAACAGATGTACAATCCCCCCTGACTATTCAATCCCCTTTTGCCGGGATGGATATCAGAACGATGCTGCCTGATATCATACAACCGTCATTATCCCAAAGAGCACTGCCAGTACAGTCTATTCCTGCTGAAAAAGACATTACTTTCGCAGATAACAATGGTGATATCGGGATGGTCCGGGATACAAAAATATTACCTACATCTGATCTGAAAGGAGAGAGAACCTGGACAGTGCAACCCGGGCCGGTGACTGGCAAAGACACCAGTGTCTGGGAATATTTCCCC
>JAQVBK010000078.1 GCA_028690365.1 Candidatus Cloacimonadota bacterium | reverse complement strand
TTTTAATACTGGTCATTGTGTTATCAGGTTGCAAATGGAAATTCTGGGAAAAAGACGAAGAAGAACAACTAAAAGTTGAATCTTTTACTGCCGAAATGCCGGTTACAGTATCGCCAGCTCAAATTGATACTTTAACAATATTTGTTTATGCCAATGGAATTGTTTATGCAGACAAAAAAGCAGAAATCTTGGCAGAAACCGGAGGAAAGCTTTCTGAAGTAAAGGTAAATGAAAATCAATTTGTGAAAATGGGTGATGTTATTGCAGAAATTGATGTTTCTGAACAACTTTTAGAATACGAAAAAATGGCTATTGCAAAAGACAAGGCTGCAAAAGAATTAACAGCCTGGAAAACTATAGAAGCAAGTGCAGAAGAAGAAGATCTGAAGATTAGAACTGGACTAAGAGAAATTGAAATTAGTATGGATAAATTGCAATTACAGATTGATAAATCAATAATAAGGGCACCCTTTGACGGAACAATAACGGATATTAAAACTGTGAAAGGAGAATATTTTCCTGCCGGAAGCAAAGCTGCGGTAGTGTATGATTTACGAAAAGTCTATGTTGATGTTCAAATACTTGAAACTGAAATAAACAGACTAAAGCCAGGACAAAAAGCAATAATAGAAATTCCTGGAAGAAAAGACGCTCTTTACCGTGGTTATATAGAATCAGTTTCTCCCTACATTGACCAATCTTCAAGAACCTGTCGAGTGAGAGTTAAAATTGAAAATGACGGCATGTTAAAAGAAGGTATGTTTGCTAAAGTTAAAATTGGTGTAGAACAGTATACAGATAGGATATTGATAGTTAAAGATGCTCTTTTGGTTAGAGATGGTAAAAAACTCATTTTTGCTGCTGAAAATGGAAAAGCTAAATGGCAATATGTAAAAACAGGTCTGGAAAACAATCATCTTCTGGAGATAACAGAAGGAGTAGAACCTGGACAGCAGATTATAATTGAAGGGCAGTTTTCTCTTTCTCACGATGCAAATATAAACATTGATAAAGAACTAACTTATGAACAATTTAAAAATGAATTCTAAAATTTACGAGATATTATGGAAATTATTAAATTAAGTATCAGCAGACCAATTACGGTAATAATGTTTTATCTTTTACTGGTCTTTACCGGTATTATTTCATTTATTCAGCTACCTGTAGAATTCTTACCGGATCTTGGTTATCCCAAACTAACAGTGATCACCACCTACGAAAATGCTTCTCCTGAAGAAATTGAAGAAATGATTACAAATCATATTGAGGAAGTTGTCTCAACCCTAAAAGATGTCAGAGAAGTAACCTCCGTCTCGAGAGATGAAGTTTCGCTTGTTACTCTAAACTACAATTGGGGGACAGACATGGAATATGCTTCCCTACAATTAAGAGAAAAATTGGATAATCTTCGTTTTCGTTTACCTGAAGAATCTGATAGACCTAACATTGCCAGATTGGATCCTTCAGAGTCTCCGATTATGTATATATCTGTTTCAAGCAATAAAACTGACAACATAACTGAGATTCAGGATACAGCCGAAAATTATCTCAAAAAGAGATTACAGCAACTTGATGGAGTTGCAGCTGCCGATGTAATAGGTGATCTTGAGGAAGAAATTCAAATTCTATTAGATGAGACAAAAGTAAACAGTTTTGGATTGAGTTTAGATGAAATCGCTTCAATTATAAATAGAAATAATATTAAAATACCGGGTGGAAGCATTACCGAAGGTTACTACAGATTCAATATCACTATATCCGGTGAATATGTTAACCTGGATGAAATAGCAGATACTCCGATAATCCATGCAAAAAATGGTACTGTAGTATTTCTCAGAGATATTGCCGATATAAAGAAGGATTATAAATCTGAAAACAGTATTACACGACTTAACAAAAGCAGATCTCTGGGATTACTCATCAGAAAAGAAGCCGGAGCAAACACTGTCTCTGTTTGTAAAACTGTTAGAAAGACTTTGGGTGAGTTTGAACAAGAATATCCTGATCTTGATTTTCATATTTCTGTAGACCAGTCTGAATTTATAAAAGAATCAATAAAGAGTGTTTTAGAATCAATTATTATAGGAGCATTTCTGGCATTTCTGGTACTTTTTATGTTCTTAAGTGATGTGAAAAGTCCTTTACATATTGCCATAGTGATTCCAATAGCAGTATTGGCTACTTTTATCATGATGCTGTTTGGAAAAATATCTCTGAATATCATTTCTCTTTCCGGTTTGGCACTGGGAGTTGGTATGTTAGTAGACAATTCCATTGTAGTATCAGAGAACATTTTCAGACATCGCGAGAATGGTAAAAACTGGCTAGCCGCAGCTTATGATGGTACAAAAGAAGTTGGGATGGCAATAACTGCTTCAACATTGACTACATTGGCAGTGTTTATCCCAATTATTTATGTGAAAGGAATTGCAGCTTCTTTATTTAGACAACAAGCTCTTACGGTTACTTTTTCACTTCTTGGTTCCTTACTTGTTTCAATTACACTCTTACCAATGCTGGCATCATTCAGAGAGAAAACAAAAGAAAAAAGAGCAAAGAAAGAACGGAAAATATTCAGACCTCGTCAGAAAATTCTTCTAATATTATTTTGGTTGCTACTGGTGGTAATTTTCCCATTCAAAATGATTTTCTGGTTATTAAAAATGGTTGCGAAATTTATCGGAATGATCATCGGCTTTATTTCCGAAATCATTGGAAAATTGCTCAAAAATATCTATAATTCGTTTCAAAATGTCTTCAATAAATTTAGAGATATGTATCTTATTCTGTTAGAAAAATCGCTTCAGAAGAAGGTATTGGTTCTGTCAATATTCTTTGTAGCATTCATGTTTAGTCTGGTTATTTTGTGGGTACAAAACAAAGAATTCTTCCCTAATTTCGAACAATCCTATTTTACGTTGTTGATTAAAATGGATCCAGGGACATCACTCAGTTCAACTGATGAAATTGTTGCCAGAGTTGAAGATATACTTGCAGCAGACAAAAGAGTTAAAGATTTTTTTACCTCTGTGGGTAGGTCGACAGAAGACAGATTATCATATTATCTGGAAGAATCAACTACTGAACATCTAGCAGAGATCAAAATTAATATTATATCTGATTACAAAACTGATGCAGTGATGAATAAGTTAAGGACAATGTTGAAAGACTTACCGGGTGAATATACATTCAAGAGAGGAGATAATGAACTGCTATCATTTCTGGATATAGGGAGTTCCGGACTGATGGTCAGAATTTATGGGTCAGAATACGAGAAAATGGCGGAAATTGCAAAAACTATCCAGAGAAAGATATCTGAAATACCGGATTTTTATGAAGTAAACGGTGATTTCGATAATCAAATTCCATACATACACTTAAAAGTTAATCGTGAAATGCTTTCGCTTTACAACGTTTCAGAATCGTTGCTGGCAACTACACTTAAGACTTATATTTCCGGAAACAAAATAAGTAATTTCTATCAATTTGATAATCAGATAGATATCACTCTGAAAACTAAAAATACTCTCAATTTGCAGGAACTATTGAAAGCGAATATTATTCAAAATGGGAATTTATATCAGATAGGTCAATTTGTGACCGCGGAAGAGAGACTCATGCCTCAGGAAATTGAACACATTGACCAATATAGAGTAATGTCCGTTTCATTAAAATACAGAGGCAATATACAAAATGCAGTTTCAAAACTGGAGATGATTTCTGATGAATTTACAAAAATAGATGACAAAGTTTTTCTGAGAATTGAGGGGATGAATGAACAGATTGATGAATCTTTGAAATCCCTAATTCTGGCATTATCATTTGCGATTCTTTTGGTTTATATGATACTTGCTTCACAGTTTGAATCTTTCTTGTTGCCTCTGATAATTATGTTTACAGTGCCAATGGGATTAATAGGTGTTGCTGCAGCTCTTTTCATATCACAAACTTCTATAAGCGTAATGTCTACGCTGGGTATGATTATACTGTCAGGTATAATAGTGAATGATGCCATTCTGTTGGTTGACAGGATTAGTCAGATGAGGAAAGCAGGGAACAACGTCTACGATGCTATTATTGATGCAGCTAAATCCAGACTTCGACCTATACTGATGACTACTTTTACAACAGTATTGGGATTACTGCCTTTAGCCCTGGCGATTGGGAGTGGGGCAGAGCTGCAATCTGCAATGGCAGTCGCTGTGATAGGCGGTATGCTTACAGCAACTTTTCTAACTCTGATTTTTATCCCGGTTCTGGTTTCAATCGTTTTGAAAAAGTAGAGTAAATGTTTTATATATATGATATCATTGGGATTAGGTTATCTATTGTGAATTCTTTGTTGAAAATAATCTTCTACAGTGTATACGTTTTCAATTCTTACTTCTGAGTTTTGTAGAATTATATATTCTGATAATCCCACTTTTGATTCAAGATTTCCCCAGTCATAGGTGTATCCCAACTGTGTCCAGGGATAAGGATTGTCGGAGTATTGAATATCCAGCAGATGATTAAACCAGTTTATCCAGGTGGTATCTGCATTAGCAGGGAATTCTAGTTGGCAGGTGTCATCATTGATTTCATTATCTCTGGCTGGTCTTCTTAGATTCTCAGGATTGATCCACATCTCTACAATATAGTTGTTTTCTGATGAAGGAGGCAAACCAAGTAACTGCTTCAATCTGGTCAGCAAGTGTTTTTCACTGGATATTCTGTCGCTGATGATCCTTTTAGCTTCGTAATTTAAAAATACCCAAGTGTCTCCCCAGATTAGATTCATATCCTGTCCAATATTTGGTATGTAAGATGAACCATAACGGGTATTTGTTGTTACCAGTACTCTAGAATTACCGGGCATGCCTTCCCACTCAAGAGCTTCGTTGTCGGCAGTGATTTTAGCCAATGTGTGTATTATATCGTCAGTTTCAGGAGTTTCAGCATCTTCTACTGAATCAAGATAAATAAAATGATAATCATTTGTAATCTGAATTGTTTTCTGCAATGAGCTGTATGTTCCTTTTATGTCTGTAACAACAACTTCTAAAGTATAGAAGTCCGGACTAAGATCAAAAATGTAGAAAAAATAAGGGTCAGAATAATCAAGATATTGATCGTTGATGTACCAAGAGTATGAAAGCTCTTCCTGGTCAGGATCATAGGCTTCACAAGCAATGAAGATAGTATCATTGGTAATAATTGTGTTCAAATCAGTAAAGAGAGAGGTAATGACTGGTGCATTATTTTCTGTGTTACTACAACCAACTATAAAAAGTAATACTGTCAGCAAAATCACTAAACACTTTGTCATGATTCCTCCTCAATTATTTGTTAAGCAATGCTGCTCCCAATGCTCCTGTAATGGAAGGTATAGCCGGAATCTGTATTTCCTGACCAACTTCATTCTGAATTGCCTTTGCCAGAGATTCATTCAGAGCGACGCCTCCGGTGAAAACAATTGGTTGAATGACAGAAATTTTAGTCAACAGGTTCTTTATACGTTTGGCAATAGAGTAGTTAACTGCTCTTATTATATTAGCTGGTTTCTCACCGGCAGATATCAGACTGATAATTTCAGATTCCGCAAAAACAACACAAGTGCTGCTTATCTGCAGTTCTTTGTCTGCCTGTGATTCTGTTATTGAAAGTTTGTCCACAGTGGTTTCCAGAATAGTCGCGGTTACTTCGAGAAATCTTCCGGTACCGGCTGCGCATTTATCATTCATGGCAAAATCAGCTACTTTTCCGCTTTCATCAATTGCGATTACTTTGGAGTCTTGTCCGCCAATATCAATGACAGTGCGTACATACGGGAAAAAGTATCTGACACCTCTGGCATGACAGGAAATTTCCGGAATACGTTTATGGGAAAAATCAACTATATTTCTACCATATCCGGTTGAGAAGATGTTTTCTATCTCATTTTCAGTTATATTGCTCTTCTCAAGAACGCTTCTAAATAGTCTAAAGCAAGTTTCCTGAGGATTAACCCCGCTATCAGTTACGTCCGAGCAAATGATTTGTTTGTTTTCGTTGTTTATTACAACAATTTTGGCTGTACGCGAACCTGAATCAATGCCTATTGAAAATAGATTCTGCATATTAATTCAAAATATGAATGTAGTAGTTTTGCGGATTGAAATAGCGTTGAGCAAGTTCATGAATAGTATCTCTGGTGACATTGTTTATTCGTTCTTCCCGTTTGAGATAGTAATCATAATCGTAACCAAGTATATCGAGTGCAGAAAGCATTCTGGCAATTGAAAGTACAGATTCCTGTTCACTCAACATCTGACCTATGAGATAATTTTTGTATAAGTTTAGTTCAGCTTCAGGGATACTGTTAATTCTGATATCGTCAAAGATGTCTATGATTGCCTTGAGTGATTCTTTTTTTTGTTCTTTATCAACAATTGCAGAAGCTACAAAACTGCCATGATTCTGCAGTAAGTCGTAATCCAAACCGACAGAATAAGCAGACCCGAGTTTTTCTCTGAGTTCTGTAAACATTCTGGAACTCATATCTCCGCCAATTATCTGTGACAAAATATGAAAAGCAGTATTGTACTTTGTTTCCCGAGCAGTACAGCATTCTGCACCAAGATGGATTATGCTTTGGTCTGACTTGTAGCTACTGTTGGAAAAGCGTTTATCAGAAGAATTGATGATAATTTCTTTATTCGTTGAGACAGCATAACTCTTTATCTTACTCAAGTGTCTTTCTGCAAAATCTATTGCTGCCTGAAAATCAAAGTCTCCTGTAATTGAGAGCGTCATGTTATTAGCACCAAAATGTAATTTGTGCCAATCAAAAATTTTTCTACGGCTGAATTTTTTAATATCAGAAACGTCTCCTTCCCTGGAAACCATGTTGCTTTTTTTCCCATAGAACAATTGTTTCCATTTCTTGAGAGCATATACATGTGGTATTTCTTTTGATCTCGCTATGCCGCCAATCAAAGAATCTTTGAATTTGTTAAGATGAAACTCCGGAAAAGTTGGAGCAGAAATTAAAGAAGACAAAGCACTCAGGGAATCAGCAATACTCTCAGGAAAACACTTAATGTTAAAAGAAGTATATTCTTTCGCAGTCGTTGCGGCAAAGGAAATTGCGTTCTCAGTTGAGAACTGCTGAAATTGTTCATGATTAAATTTTTCATTTCCATATAACATCAGGAGTGAGGTTATTTTATTAAGACCTCTAGTTTCAGCTGTTTCATTAAGTTGTGAACAATTAACCGTAAGAGACATCCCAATGCAGGGTTTGTTCCTGATTCTTTTCAGAATTAATTTAAGGTTATTCGGTAGTAAATGTATGTGGAAATCATCATTCGCAGTTTTGAATATTTTCGTGGGAGTCAGATATTTCTGAAGAATATTCTTACCTTTTATGGGATTGTTGGTAAGATGGTAAACCTGTAACAATTCAGGTTTAAGATATTTTTTTATTACTAATTTAATCTGTTCAATAGAAACAGTTCTAATTGTTTCAGAATACTCTAAAAATGCTTTGTAACCGGTAGTTAGTTCATCACCGCCAAGATTTCCGGCAACATTCTCAATATATTCGAAACTGACTCTGTAAGAGTTGAGGTATTCTTTTCTCTTTAACTCAAGTTCATTGAGACTAACACCAAGTCTGTTTAAACGAAGGTATTCTTCAATAAAACCTTTTATAATAAGTTCAGGATCGCTTTTTACTGAGGGTACTGCCTGTATAATTGAAATACCCTTGTGAATTCCGCTGAATGAATGAGCTTTGAAATGATCAACGATTTTCTCATTATTAATAAGTCTTTCTGATAATCGGGAATTCTTTCCTACACAAAAAATACTCACTGCCAGATTAAGGGCATGAACATCCGGGTCTGTTTCCGGCAGCTCAGGAACTATAAAAGCAAGAATATCGTTTTTACCGGTTTGTTTGATTGGAGTGTAATCAGCCATATTGGAAGGGAGTTCATCAACTACGCTAATCTTTGGTCTACTTGTTCCTTCCCAATCAGAAAAATAGGTACTGATTTGCTTGAGAAGAAAATCTTCCTCAAAATCTCCCGTTACAACAAGAAAAGAGTTATCCGGGCAGTAATAAGATTTATAGAATTTTCTCAAATCATCAGCGGTAGATTTCTTCAGGATATTCATTGAGCCTATTATCTGTTTAGAAAATGGGTTGTTTGTGAAATATCTTTTAGGTATCTCTTCCAAAAAATAGTCTTCGGGATCATTTCTTATCTGTTTGAACTCTTCCAGAACTACACGTTTTTCTGTCGTAAAATCTTTATCGCTAAAATTTACGTGCATAGCCATTTGAGATAATAATTCCAATCCGTCTGCAAGATATCTGGAAGGTATGGTAATAAAAACACAGGTAGAGTAATATTCTGTATAGGCGTTGATTGATCCACCCAATTCAGTCACTCTTTCCATTATTTTGTTATCAGGATATTTTTGAGTAGATTTGAAAATCAGATGTTCCAAAAAATGTGAGAATCCGGCTTCATGCTCTGTTTCCCAGATTGAACCTATTTTGAAAAAAAGTTGAATACAAACAATTGGGGTTGAGTTGTTTTTATGGTAAATAGTTTTCAATTTATTAGGCAGATAGTGTTCTTTTACTGTAATTGGCATTATTGCTCCGGGGGATTTTATTTGCTGGTCACAAATGCATAAGCATTATGGTTATGAATTGATTCAAAATTTTCTGATTCTACGGTGAAGGTTGTAATTCTGTTATCTGATTGTAGTTTAAGATAAATCTCCCTAACGATATCTTCTACAAACATAGGATTATTGTAAGCCTGTTCGGTAACGTATTTCTCATCAACTCTTTTCAACAGAGAATAGATTTGTGAACTGGCACAGCTTTCTACGATTTCAATTATTTCTTCAAGCCAGACGAATTCTTTATACGCAAATGTAACTCTGACGATTGAGCGTTGATTGTGTGCACCGTAATCGCTAATCTCTTTTGAGCATGGGCAGAGAGTTGTAATTGGGATTTCAATCCCCAATGACAGATTAAAGATGTCACTAAGAGAGGCTGTAAAATCACAATTGTATGACATTAGTGACGATATTTTAGAAACAGGGGCAATTTTACTGATAAAATATGGGAACTTAATCGAAACATATGCTACATCTGCAGAGAGCTCGTTTTTTATTTCAGTAAGGAATGTAGGGAGATTATCTACAAGGGTTTCTTCATGATAACGATTGAGTACTTCGATAAACCTGCTCATGTGAGTGCCTCTCTGATTGTGTGGCAGTTCAACGAAAATGTCCAGATCTGCGATTGTGTGTTGAATTTTATTGGTTCTGTCTTCTACTACAATAGGATATTTTACGTTTTTCACACCTACTCGGTCAATTGTTACATTTCTGACATCCTGCAGACTCTGAATATCCAATTTATTATTCATATTAGTCCAGATACTCCTTTTTTAGATATTTTTTTATACCAAGGCTTTTTAACGAAACAAGCTCATCGTTTTCTTGATAGTAGATTATTGCTTCAGTATCCGGTATAGATTTTATCAATTGAATACCATCATCTGGATTCATTAAGAAAATCGTTGTAGAGAGTATGTCTGCCAGAGTAGCAGTCTTAGCGATAACAGTTACCGATATGATTTTTTCTGCCGGATATCCGGTTTTGGGATTGATAATATGGTGATATCTGACTCCTTCATGCTCAAAGAATCTTTCGTAGTCTCCGGAGGTTACGACTGACATTTCGGGTAAATCTAATTCTGCAATAACAGAATTTTTATCTCGGGGATTCTGAATCCCGACACTGACTGTTTTCGGGAATCCAAAAAATCTTATATCGCCTCCGGCATTGATGTATCCGCATTCAACTCCCTGTTGTATCATGAAATCTACTGCTTTATCAACAATAAAACCTTTAGCTATTGCTCCTAAATTTAACTCCATTTCAGCAGGAAGCAAGAGCTCATTCTTATTGAATTGAATTTTGTAGAAACCGACTTTTGATTTTGCCTGGTTAAGAGTTTCAGATTCCGGAATGATACCTTTTTCAAAATCCCATGCATTAAGAAGGGGGGCAATCGAAATATCAAATAAAGAGTCAGAAAGGGTGTAGTATTTCTCACATAAAGCAAGAATAGTATAAAAATCTTCATCAATATGCTGAGGAGTACCATTTCCGTTGTTAATTTGATGCAATCTCGAATTTTCCAAATGATATGAAAACTCTTTTTCATATTCTGAAATTATACTAAAGGTGCTGTCAATAATTGATGAAACACTTTTGTCTCTACTTTCTGCAGAAATTTCAACTAATGTATCCAGAAGAATCTTTGCCTGTGTATCGGAGTATTTTCTGAAATGAAACCTTAAACAGGCAAAGGCTATTACTAGTAAAAGTACAGCCAGGTTAATATAGTCTTTTCTTTTCACTTTTTACTTCCTAATAAATTAATGTTGAGTTAAAAAAAAAATCCATGCTTTTTTGTCAAACAAGAGTCTCTGATAAAGATGCGTTTTCTGAAAAAAAGGAGATTTTGGAGAATTGGTGAGTATCGTTAGTCAGAAAAATTATTGCAATTGTTGTATTTTCCATCCAGAACGTCTCTGACAACTGTTGATAACTTACTGATTGTGAAGGGCTTTTGAATAAATGCATTTACTCCGGCATCAAGAGACTCAACTACTCTGTCATCTTGCTTGAACCCCGATGCCATCAAAGTTTTTATTTCAGGATTTATTTCTTTTAGCTGAAAATAGGTTTCTTTTCCCGATAAAACCGGCATAGCCATATCTAAAATCACCAAATCAATTTCGTTGTACTTTTCTTTATAAATCTCAATCCCCTTCAGACCGTTTTCTGCAACGATAGTTTCATAACCGCACATTGTAAGAATTCTCTTTCCTAAATTACGAATCATTTCTTCATCATCAATTATAAGTATTAATCCTGTTCCCTTGTGTACTTCATTTTCATCTTCACTGATTGTTTCAAACTCATCCAGAGTTGATGCCCTAAAAAAAAGAGTAAATGTTGAACCAGTACCTTCTGAAGTGTTCACATCGATATATCCCTTGTGTCTTTTTATTATGTTGTAAACCATTGATAATCCCAGTCCTGAGCCCTTTTCTTTATCTTTTGTCGAGAAGAAAGGATCAAAAATTTTACCGATATTGTTTTTCGGGATGCCAACTCCGTTGTCTGAGATTTTTAGAGACCAGAGTTCCAAATTCACATTATTTGTAAGATGAGCGTAATCGCTAAATTTTGCTTTTTCTATACATATTTTCAGAATTCCACCTCTGTGTTCATCGGGATTTTTCATAATTGTCATAGCATGATAACCATTTACACAAAGATTAAGAATAACTTGTTCAATTTGTGTGGGATCGGCCATTATCATAGCTGGTTCGGGATTATAATTGCAGACTATCGATACAGATTTGTCAAATGTGTTCTCGCAAATATTGTAAACATGTTGAACTGATTTATTCAGATCGACTGTTTTTAAAGTTATTTCGTTTTTTCTTGATACAGCAAGTAATTGTTGAACCATATTGCTAGCTCTCAGAGAGGCTCTCTCAATTATGCTTATTGATTCATTTAAATCAGGATTATTTATCATCAAACTGTTAAGTTTCATAACCGAAATTGTTCCGACAATACCAGCCAAGACATTATTGAAATCATGAGCCAGTCCTCCTGCCAGATTTCCGACAGTTTCCATTTTCTGAGCTTGAAGCAACTGTTTCTCAGAATTTTTTCTTTCGGTAATGTCACGCATTATTAGCCAGATGTCGTAAGGGTTGCCTGAATTGTCTTGTGAGAGATGACCGCTCATTTCAACGTTTACTATCTCATGGTTAATTCTGATTAATTGAGTTTCAATAATTTCGCTGTGTCCTTTAGATATCAGTTGCAATCTAAACTTCGATGATGGCGAGAAAATGTCATCAAAGAAGAATTCAGAGATATTTTTATTTATCAGATCATCTTTCAGATAGCCTGTCAATTTGCAAAAAGAAGGGTTCAACTCTTTAATGAAACCATCTGAATCAAGATTAATAAACGATTCCATGATGGTGTTATAAAGGCTTTTATACTTATTTTCAGATTCAACGAGAGATTTTTCGACTTCTTGTCTTTCAAGAATTTCTCTCTGCAATTCCTTGTTCTGCTGATTCAATTCATCGACAAGTGATTTTCTTTTATTGAAATTGTCTTCCAATTCAATAATCATGTTGTTCAGGGAGTCAGCTAAATTGAACATTTCAGAAGTATCTGCCGGTTGAACACGAATCGAATAATCTTTCCTTTGTGTAAATGAAACATCCATGATAAGTTTTTAACACACAAGAGCATGATTATCTTATGTATATCACTTTGGTGGAGGAATAAAATGGGGGAAGAAAAGATCAGCTTTGAGCAAGTGGTAGAAAGAGGATGT
>JAQVBK010000077.1 GCA_028690365.1 Candidatus Cloacimonadota bacterium | reverse complement strand
CAGTATATTTTATCCAGGATCCGGATGATGGCGGTGTCGGCTTGAAATATGTTGATATTCAACACTCCGGCAGTTCAATCAGAAGCCGATATCTGCATCTTAATAGTATTTCCGAAGATTTGTCTGTCGGAGTACAAGTGTCTGAAGGTCAACTAATCGGCACAGCCGGAACAACCGGCGGAGTAGCTGCTCATCTTCATTTTGATATCTTTAGCGGAGACAACAGAATTCATCCTCTAAATGTAATGCCATATTCTGATCATAACTTTATTCAGGTGCAAATGATAGATGACGACTGCACTAATCCTTCCTTTGAGGTTTTTGTTCCCAAGAATGAACTCGATATTAGAAAACTTGTTATCTATACTAGTTCAATTCCCTACGGATATGGCAGTGACTGGTCTGTAGACAGACAATACATCGTTGATTTCGACAACACACAATTCAATGTCCCGGTTAATGACAATCAAAACTGGATTGTTTTAGATGATACTTCAACCTCTTACGATTCTCCACTCTGGAAACTTTACATAGAACCAGACAATCTCCTGCCCAACGCTTCACACCAGAGAATTGTTTACAGACTTGAATCATGCGCAGATTACGACGATGATCTCGAAGAAGAAATGCTCAGACTGGAAGCGAGAATTTATACTACCGGAAGTACAAATCATGAAGCTTTTATGATCAATTACGATTTTAGTGACCCAGTTATAATTTATGAAGAAGTTATTCCTGCAGTTTCATACCAGCTTACCAACTACCCCAATCCCTTCAGTATTTCTGGCACAAACAGCCGCAGCGCCAAAACCACCATCTCTTTTTATTTACCTGAAGCCTCCGAGGCGAAAATTGAGATATTCAATATTCGTGGACAATTGGTAAAAACTGTTTGTAATAAGCAGTTTGCTGAAGGTTATAATAATGTATTCTGGACCGGGAAGGATAACAGCAGCAGAGCTACAGCTTCCGGAATTTATTTCTATTCTCTCACAGTTAACGGTGAAAGAAAAGCCACTAAAAAGCTATTGATGTTGGAATAGAAGTATCTGGAAATAGATTGCCAGATAAATTGATTTCATCGTAAGGAATGCATTATGAGAATCATTCTACCAATAATCCTGATGTCTTTTCTATTTGTGAGCTGTTATGTTCCTCGTCCGGTTTTTTTGGTCAAAGAAGGAAAAGAGCCTGTTATCTCCTTAATGGGAGTAGAAGTGACGAAACTTTCACAGGATAATGTTGATATTATCGTCCACTTTGACAAATCCAGACACGGAATATTTAGTTTCGATTTCTTAGTTGCCAACAATTCAGATAAGCCTATAAATATTGCTCCAGAAGAGTTCTATTGTACTGTACGCTATAAACTCAAAGAAAAAGGTAGAATAGATGCCCTGAGCCCTGAACTAGTAATTGCCCAAAATCTTAAAGAGATAGAGAGTTCTTTAGCTGAGATTCAAACAGAAAGCAATACGGAACTGTTATTTGAATTCTTTGATTTGATTGAAAAGAAAAGAGAATTAAAAGATGTAGTTAAAGAAGAAGAATCACGAATTCGTAATGACATTAACAGATTGTATCTTCAGAAAGAAATTATATCTTCAAAACATCCTCTTTGTAACATCACACTGTTGCCGAACAAAAAAACTAGTGGCAAACTTTTTTTCGACACCCCTTTTTCAATCACAAGTTTAGTCCTGAACTTCTCTGTAGGAAGCAAAGAGATAAAATTAGAGTACAGAGCCGAAAAAAAGAGAAGGCAGATTATTCTACCTTGATTTTGAGATATATTACCTGTTGTCTCAAAATATTAGTAATTGGCACTCCGCTGGGAGGATTACCAAATCATTCTGGATATTGCGATCAATTCATCTTTCCAAATACATTGCGTCATATCAGTATCTCTCAGAAGCTTTTTGTCCTACAATCCAGTAATGAATCAGACAACAATCTTACCCCCGATTACCTTGTAGAACCAACTCAGGAAGATATCCGAAACAGTATTGATAGGGTGATGGAGTTTACGAAAGAGTTAATCTGTAAAAAAAGAGTGTTTAATATTTGAGCTAAATATTGTCGCCGTATAGCTATATAAATTCATATAGAACTCCGTGCTTCTTTACTATAGACTCACCAATTCCAAAATAAGAAACTATCACTATATTCCACCTGTTTCTTTTACGGCTTATCTAAAAAAAGCTTTACCTAAAAACAACCGTTTTTTTAACGGTTTGTAATTGATTTAGAAAGCTATTCAGGGGGTAAAATGAGAATCATAGTATTGGGTTCCGGCAATTGGGGAACAACACTTTCTATAATATTTTCACAGAAAAATGATGTTGTGCTCTGGACAATAAACAGCGAGGAAGCGAAAACAATAAATGAAAAGAGAGAAAATATCTTCTATCTCCCCGGCATTAAATTACCGGACAATATGGTTGTAGAAGAGAAATTCAGTTCTCCCATCGCAGAAGATGACATTTTAATACTGGCTGTACCTTCCAGAAAAATCGAAGCTGTTGCAGTTGAGTTGAAAGCTAATGGATTTGAAAAAGGCATAATCATTAATGTTTCTAAAGGAGTAAAGCACTCCACTCTTAAGACAATCAGCGAAATTATTACCGAGACTTTCCCGGCAGTCAGATTTGCTAATCTCACCGGACCTACCATTTCAAGGGAAATTGCTGAAGGATTACCGGCAAAAGCAATTCTTGCCTCTCGTGATCTGGCACTTCTTTTTCATCTGCAAGATGTTCTGGACAATCCTCTGTTGAAATTTGAATTCAGTCGGGATGTCGAGGGAGTAGAACTGGCAGCATCCCTCAAAGGTATCATAGCTATTGCAGTGGGAATGGCTGATGGCTTCAGTTTCAAAACAAATATTTTCGGTCTAATTATCACATACGGTCTGAATGAGTTCATAACTGTGATGAATTTTTTAGGCGTCAGAACAAAAACAGCCTACAGTATTGCCGGAATCGGTGATTTAATCACTACCTGTCTCTCAGAAAACAGCCGCAATCGTAGATTCGGAAAGCTACTGGCAGAAGGTTACAGCCGTGATGTAGCCTTAGAGAAAGTCGGAATGGAAGTTGAAGGAGTATCAATGGCAAAAACAATCAGAAAACTCGCTTCATTCAATTTATCTATTCCACTTATCACCACAATTGCCAAGATTATTTTTGATGATGTTGAAGATATTAAATCAGAATTATTGAATACTCTGAACACAATCTCAAGCTGATTTAGATGATCAGAGTTTTTGCTTTAACGTTAACCATTTTACTTCTGTCTCTGAAGGTGTCTGCAACTGAATTAGTTTCAGTAGAGGCAGGAATAGGAAAGGTTGTCAGCGATAATCGCTTTCAGAACTTCTGGAAAGATGACAAGAATATTCACCTGAATGTGTTGTTTCCATACAAAAAAGTAAGAATTAATTGTGGATTACAATACAATTGCTATAAGGCTGTTTCAGATATAACTGATTTTGAAAAATACTACATCAATGCAGGAATTACAAAAAATATCAGCATTGTCAACTCTCTATTCCTTTCACTGAATGCCGGAATCGGAAACAACTTCATGATTTTTGAAGACGAAGATGATCTTCCCTTCAAACACGAGAGCGAAATAGGCTTCAGTTTGGCAGCTGGAGCAGGTTTCACTATTCAAAGTTTTTTTATCAAAGCAATGATTGACTACCAACATATTTTTAACCATTATCCTATCGAATTAACCAGCCTAAGGTTAAGTATCGGAGGAATAATTGAAACAAAACCTTAAAATATTTTCAATCATCACTCTGTTTTTACTCATTCTTTCTTCATCAAATGCCCTCAATATAACCATTACTAAAGACGATATAGCTTCTCTGCCATTATACAATATCACAGATTTATTCGAATATATTCCAGCAATCAAAAGTTCCACTATTGATGGTTATGCTGTTGACCTGACTCTTAATGGCATAGATACAAGTAGTTCAACAAACATTGGAGTTTATCTGAATGATGTCCCGATATCTACAAGCACTTTTCAATACTTCAACTTGAATATGCTCCCTGTTTTAGTCAGTGAGATAGACTCTGTTCTAATAACAAATACTTCTCAGAATTTTGAAAGCGGATTCTCTCCGGTTGCTAACATCTACATTTATTCATCTCAACCTGAAAAATTGAACATTTCTTACGAAGGTTTTGTGGGAAATGAAACCGGTGACCCTGGACCATATAAATATAGCAGTGAGCTGAAATCTCCCAATATTGACAGAATCGGAGAAAAATCAGCAGCAAATGTAAATTATTCAGGAAATTTTTCTTCTATAGGAGCAAACTTCATTTGGCAGGAAGTTACACTTACCGATCTCAAAATGCGTAGAAGAATTCATACCACAACCTTTGAAGGAAAAGGCGGATTCGATAATTACAGTGCAGATCTGAATTTTTCTTACCAGATTGGTAAATTGAGAAATGAATTTAGAATTGGGTACTACCTCATTCCGTTTAATTTCCAATTTCTCCCTCAGATAGGAAGAGAGTTCCCGAATGAAACAGAATTATTTCGGGCAAACTATTCAGGAATTATCAGCTTCCCGAATCAGATAAAAAATATCTTCAGAGTAAATACTAATAAAAACAATATTACTTCTATTAATAACACTTTTGATTTTGTTATGAACTGGAAAAAAATTGATGTAGAAATATCAGATAATCTGCAGATAGGAAATAATCTTGAAATCGGAGTTTCAGCTTCAGCCAGCTCACTTCGCCTGAATAACGATCTGGAGATAAATCAAAACAGCGGACAATTGTTTCTGAGAAAAAAAATTTTCTTTGAAAGAAATATTTTGGCAAAATCTCTGTCATTCAAGAAATCAAAATCCCAGTCTATTCTTTCAATTGAAGCAGATTTACACACTCAGTTCAATAGTAAAATATCTCTCCACAACAAATTAAATTACAAATTAATTCGAGGCTTTGAGATGATATCGCCACTTTATCTGAGTCGTTTCAAGTCAAATTTCTTTTTAGAAAACAATATTATCTATCCCAAAATTCCAACCGTAAACACTCATTTCTTCAATGCTGAACTCGGAGCAACATTTACAGAAAACAACAAAATAGAATTATCGGGCAATCTGTCGATATCAAAATATTCACAAAAAATGATTGAAATTTTTGATTATGAAATTAATAAATATTCTTTTGCCTGTAATCAAGCTCATGAAATTGATATTAAGAGAATAAATCCACTGACAATCAGTTTTGATGCTGATTTTTTTTACAGATTCAATGAGAAATTGCACAGTCGGTTCATGTGGAATACCACAATTATTACTACCCACTCATCTGAAGCTTACTTTGAAAAGATTCCCCGTTTTTCAGCATCATGGATAAACATGATAAAACCTTACCATGATCTGTCTCTCTCTCTCATAACTTCATACAGACATCCCACCAAATTTATGGAATATGAATCAGTCAACGGTTTCATCAACAGCTACTACGATAATACAGAAATCATTTACACGAATGAGATGAAACATATTTTTACGGTTAATCTGAAGCTTAGAAAAAGCTTTTTTTCTGAAGCAGTTACTGGTGAACTGTTGATTAAAAACATATTTAACTCTTACAATTCTGTTCATCCAATTGGAGTTCAGAATGATTTAACTTTTTTTGCAGGCATTATCACAAATCTGAACTGGAGAAAATAATATGCGAGGTTGGATATTGTTTAAAAAATCTGAGCAAGAACTCGGTGAAGAAACTTACGAAATAAACCGTTTTCTGGAAGAATCACGAAAAACAAACATACACCTAAAAGTGGTAAGACCTGATCAAATAGATTTAGTAGTAACAACTGAAGGAAGAGACCATATTTATCTGAATGGAGAATCAACACCTCTGCCAGATTTTCTCCTTCCCAGAATGGGAGCAGGGACTACCTATTTTGCACTTGCTGTTATCAGACAACTAGAACATCTAGGTGTTTACTCAGTCAATTCGGCAGAAGCAGTAGATTATGTCAAAGACAAGCTTCATTCATTACAGATTCTGGCTGAGAAGAATTTTCCTGTCCCAAAATCCATGCTGGCTAAATTTCCGGTTGATTATCGCATTATTGAGAAACATTTAGGGTTCCCCGTAGTGGTAAAAACACTTTGCGGTTCTTTAGGCAAAGGTATTTTCCTGTGTCAAAATCGTTTTCAATTTGAAGATTTGATGCAACTTGTAGAATCGGCAAATCCTTCTGCAAACATTGTTCTACAAGAATTTATAGCAGATAGTTGCGGCAGAGATTTACGAGTAATTGTAATTGGTGGAAAAGCAGTTGCATGTATGGAAAGAACTGCCCAGCCTGGAAGTTTCAAGGCTAATTTTTCCAGTGGAGGTTCTGCCAGACATTACGAGCTAAATCCAGAAATAACACAGTTAGCTGTCGAAGCAACTAAGGTTCTAAATCTTGACATCTCGGGAGTTGATCTGCTTTTTTCAGGAAATCATTTCAAGATTTGCGAAGTAAATTCAGCACCCGGCTTTAAGGGCATGGAGCTCTGCACTGATATTAATCTTCCTCAGCAAATCTTTAAATTTATAAAGAAACGTTTGAAAACAAGACAGTTTAAAACAGGAAATTGAATATCCTGCTAATTATACCTATTTTTGAACCATCTTTGACGCTGCCCTTGCCTTTGTAAATGATTTCAGCATCTGCAATATTGTAGGAATATACAGTGTTATCTGCAGAGATATCCTGAGGACGTACAGTTCCACTAACTGAGGTTATTTCCTCTTCCCCGTTTATTTTTATTGATCTAGAACCATTGATAGTCAGATTTCCATTATCATTAACTTCAATGATTCTGGCAGTCAGAGTTGCTTTTACATTAGCCTGACGACTTGTCTTGGCGTCACCTTTAGCGGTATTTTTGG
Organism: Candidatus Cloacimonadota bacterium; assembly: GCA_028690365.1. Classification (GTDB taxonomy): domain Bacteria; phylum Cloacimonadota; class Cloacimonadia; order Cloacimonadales; family JAQVBK01; genus JAQVBK01. Next base: position 5,547 of record JAQVBK010000077.1, on the reverse strand, counting down.
AATTTATTCCCATTGAAGAAAGCGGAATAAAATCCAAAGGACCAGCTCCTGCAGAAGAAGAAATGCCATGATCAAAACTGCGGTCTGTCTGAGAATTTGCAGAAGTACTGGCGCTGCTTGCCTCAACTATATAAACAGTGAGAATATCTCCAACTGAGAAGCTTTTGTGATCACTATAAAGTGTTGCCAGTTGACTTGATGAAAGCGAAGCGATAAAAGCGAACATTAAGCAGAATAGTATTATATATCTCATTTTCCCTCCTAATTTGACAAAGTTATCAGGGCAGTATTCTCACCGTTGACAACTGCTTTAAATTTTTCCCTGGTCTCAGGATTGAAGCATTCTATAATTTGCCCCATTATTCCAGATTGTCTGGCAATGGCAGAAGTTTTTATTTTCACTGTTTGATTAACCAACTCAACAGTAATTTCATCTCCTTTTTCGATTAATGGTTTATCTTTCAAAAACTTAGCCTCCAAGACTGTTCCTCTGGCAAGATATCTGTCAGCACATTTACCAATAATCTTTTGTAGGTCACTCATTACTTCACTGAAAAAAGGAACTATTTCTTCTGTTGTAGTAAGATCACTTAATTCAATTATCTGATCTCTTTTCTTAGAATTTATTAATCTCCAGACTCTTACCCGCTTACTCAGATTAACGGGGATTACGGACGTACCTATTATTTGATCATCCGATTTAATAAAAGCTTTTACTACAATGTTTTCCCTGACAAAATTGTCGTTTAGAATTTCAAAGGCAATCTCATAGTTGGAATCAGGAATAGTGGATGGTTTTACGAAAGAACCAGTATTGACAATTAACTCTGGATAATCAAAAAAATTAGTCAGAAAATTCTCCAGTTTGCTCAATAATTCATCATTTGATATCTCTTCTAGTTCTCTTCTTACCACTACAAATCCACGGTTAAACTTAACATTTCTGAAATTATTCTCCTCCAGAATCTTAGTTAGTTCACTAGAGGTTATATTGAACAGTCTGTCTGACAAAGAAAAGTCTTTAACCTGATAATCTTTTACTGCCTCGTATAATTGTTTGTCGGAATCATTCTCCAGCAGATCACGGAAGAAAATTGTATCGCCGCTTATAAAAGCCCTTTCTTTAAGCAGAAGTTCCTGAGAAGAAAGCAAAACAGTTACCAACATCATACTTACCAGAAAAAGATTTTTTTTCATGTTAATCCCCTATCTCTTAAGTCCGTTTGCAGTTTCGAGCATAGATTCGGAAGTTCTGACAACTTTGGAGTTTAGCTCATAGCCTCTTTGTGCCAAAATCATATCTTCCATCTCCTGAACTATCTCAACATTGCTATTCTCAAGATATCCCTGCATTACTCTACCATAGGTCGTATTCCCCGGTATTCCCACTGAAGGAGCTCCAGATGCTGATGTTTCCTGGTAAAGATTTCCACCGATGCTTTTCAGACCGGCAGGATTAACAAATCTGGCAAGTTCAATCTGCCCAATTTCTTCTGCAGTAGACTCGCCATGCAAAACTACCAGAACAATTCCATCCTGAGTAATGCTTACACTTTCAGTGTCTGCTGGCAGGGTAATTCCCGGTTCCAGATACATACCTTCTGATGTAACAATTTCTCCGAGTTCATTTATCCGGAATGAGCCATCTCTACCATAGAATATCTCTCCGTCTGCTGTTGCCAGTTGGAAAAATCCTTCACCATTGATAGCTATATCCAGAGGATTTCCCGTATTGTTAACTCCGCCCTGAGTAAAACTTCTGTAAGTTGATACAGGTTTTACCCCGACTCCCACCGACAATTCAGTAGGTCTGTTCATACCTTCTGCCGTAGGAGAACCTGCTTCCTTGATGGTCTGATACATCAGGTCTTGAAAATGCACTTTCGCCTTTTTGAATGCTGTAGTATTGACATTTGCCATATTGTTGGCAACATTATCAATGTTCATCTGTTGAGCCAGCATTCCGGTTGTTGCAGCATATAACGATCTAATCATTTTATTCTCCTTTTCTTAATTATTTTCCTACTTGGTTAACCGCTTTGTCCAAAGTATCATCCTGAGCTCTTATCAACTTGTAATTCATTTCAAAATGTCGCTGAGCCACAATTAGCTCAGCCATTTCTTTGACAGGGTTGACATTGGATTCTTCTATAAAACCCTGAACAACAGCATATTCAGAGAGCTCTGGTTGACTGATTTCCTCATCCGGCACGAAAAAATTGTCGAACATTTTTGCTGCATTAGCATCAAAATCGCGTACAGTAAGACGATTCACCACATTACCGTCTACGATAATATCTCCGGTCTTTGAGATCTCTAAACTGTTCCCCTGTATTTCTATCGGACCTCCATCTCCTATTACCAGATATCCGTTCTGGTTTACTAATTGTCCGGTATCATTTATACTAAATCTTCCATCACGCGTATATGCAATTCCCTGAGGTGTTTCTACCGCAAAATAACCTTTACCTGAAATTGCCACATCAAGAGGATTACCTGTTTTATTCATAATTCCATTGCTAGCATCTATATAAGTTGCTACTTTACCGCCTGGAAGAGTCACATCAATGTTGTTTCTTTCTACTGACTGTTCAGCGGCAATCAGTTGCTGGAAAAAGACATCTCTTTTTTTATAACCTGGTGTATTAGCATTTGCCAGATTATTGGCAGTGTTGTCTACTCTGCTTTCCAGTAGCAACATTGATGATGAATTTTGGTATATTCCACGTAACATAGTTCCTCCTGTCCTTTCTGAAGCAATGAATATGCCACAAATCATTTCAATTCCTATCTCCTTATTTTTCTATATGTTACAAATCTGTGTATCTTTATTCTTCTAGCTTTTTCATTAGACTTTTCTCCAGAAGGAAAATTTTTCCATCTTTTTTTCTGGTTTTAAGTTTTAAAAAAAATATATTTCCTCACGATTAGTGGAATACTTATTGCTAGATAAAATGAGGAGGTAAAAAATGAACAAACTTAGAAAATTATCAATCGTCAGCATTTTAGTAATATTTGGATTTCTGTATGCTGAGAAGATGGTTGTACGTATTAGTAATCCTTCCCCGGAGCTTGTAAAAAATTTTTCAATGAAAAATTTTGACATAGCTTCATATCATCCTGACAAATATATTGATCTTGTAGTTGATGAAATCGGATATTCAAGTCTTGTTGAAGAAGGATTCAAACCTGTGATTACTCAAACTGAAGCTCAGCTTAAAGAAAATCTCTCAATCAGACAAATCGAGGGTTACAGGACATATGATGAAGTTGTTCAGGAATTGACTACTTTGGCTGCTGCTTACCCTGACATCTGTAAACTCTTCAACATCGGACAAAGTTGGGGCAAAATATATTCAGAACAAGGTTACAGTAATTATGACGATTACTCCCATGATATTTGGGCTCTCAAAGTCTCTGATAACGTAGAAATTGAAGAAGATGAACCAGGAATATACTACATGGGTGCACATCATGCCAGAGAGCCAATAAGTACTGAAGTTACAATGACAGTTTTAAATCACATAATCGATAATTATGGAACTGATACAGAAATAACCGATAATGTAAATAACAGTCAAATCTGGTTCATTCCAATCGTCAATCCGGATGGGCACAAAGTTGTTTTACAGGAGTACGACATCTGGTGGAGAAAAAACATCAGGGATAACGAAAATAATCAAGAGTTTAACACCTACTCGGATGGAGTTGATCCAAACCGGAATTATGGTTTTGAGTGGGGATTAGTAGGAGCGTCAGATCAGTTTGATTCAGAAACATATCACGGTCCGTCCCCATTCTCAGAACCAGAGATTCAGGCTGTGAGAGATTTGCTGACCTCAACTCATTTTGTAGCAGGAATTTCATATCACAGTTACGGTGAATTGGTACTTTTCCCCTACGGTTACGGTTCTGGAGTAATTCCTCCCGACATTGCTTCAATTCAATCTCTCGGTTTTAGTATGGCAAACTCAATACCAGGACAAATTAATCAATACTATACTCCTCAATTAGCCTGGGAACTTTATTCCTGTATGGGAACTACGGATGATTATGCTTATGGTCAGCATGGAATATTTTCCTACACTATTGAATTGGCAACTGAATTTATTCCACCAGCTTCCCAAGTACAATCTATCTGTGAGAACAACATTGAAGCTGCTATGATTCTACTAAATCGTATTAATTATTCGACCTTTACAGGCATCATCACTGATGCTGAAACTGGTGACCCAATTTCAGCCACAGTATTTGTTAACGGAATTGATGACACTGGAGCATTCAGAGAACCATACAAAAGCAGCAGTAGTTTTGGACGTTACTATCGCATGGTTCAACCCGGAGCTTATAGTATAACTTTTTCTGCATATGGCTACCAATCTGTAACAATGGAAGGCATGTTCGCTAATGAATCGGAACAGACCACAATCGATGTTCAGCTTTATCCCGCCGGCAATGGCACAATAAGTGGAATCATCCTCAATCATAATAACGGATTGCCTGTTTCAGAAGCAGAGATAATAATCGAAGACTCACCTGTAGACATTGCTTTTTCTGACAATAATGGTTCATTTCAGTTTGTTGAAATTCCGCACGGAGATTATCAGATTTCAATTAAAAAAAATGGATATGTTTCTCAAACTCTTGAAATTGAACATTACAATGAATTAACTTCTCTGAACATATCTCTGACAGAAGCTCTTTATTTTGATAATTTCGAACAAGATCTGGCAAACTGGGTCACTACAGGTAATTGGAATACTTTTCAACTGACTGATGATCCCGTTAATTTTGTTCTGACTGACAGTCCGCAAGGTAGCTACAATTCCAATTCCAATAGTTATTGCCGCACATCTTCATCTATTGAAATTCCTGAAAACGGAAACACAAAAGTTGGTTTTGATGCAATGTTTTCAATTGAAGAAGATTATGATTATTGCTATTTTCAAACTTCTTCCAGTACAGCTAATTGGATAACATTGGACACATTTACCGGTGGCAGTGGATGGTCTTTCAGAGAATACGACCTGACCAGTTACGCTGGGAATTCATTATACTTCAGATTTCTTTTTGATTCTGACGAATATGTAGAGGAAGAAGGAATTCTTATTGATAATTTCATGATCTACAACGATTACATAGTAGATGTAAATGATAATACTTCTCCCGAATTCTGCGGTAAAATGTCAATTTATCCAAATCCGTTCTCTAACTCTTTAAATGATAGAAGCAATGGAGCAAAAATATCTTTTCAAACTAAAAATGAAAATGAATTGGTAAATCTCAGTATTTATAATATAAAAGGACAGTTAATCAAAAATCTGCTTAATGAAAAGTTGACAGGCAAACAACACCTAATTGTCTGGTCAGGAGATAAAGACAATGGTTCCAAGTGCAGTTCAGGAGTTTATCTACTCAGATTAAAAACTGAATCAGGCAGCACTACCGGCAAGGTTATTATCTTAAAGTAGACATATAACAGACTTTCACTGAATCGGATTTATCCGATTCTTTTTAATATTTTCAATCAAGGGGTTATGATGTACA
>JAQVBK010000413.1 GCA_028690365.1 Candidatus Cloacimonadota bacterium | reverse complement strand
GCGATCAGGGGAGGGGGAGACTTTGACAGGTTACTTGCAGCCTCAGACGACGCAACTGAGAAGAACCCTGAGTATACATCGGCTTGGAAATATAGGGGGATCGCACTAAGCGGACTTGACAGATCGGACGAAGCATTAGCAGCTTTTGACAAAGTATTGGTAATTGATCCCTCATATTACCAGGCCTGGTATTACAAGGGAATTGCTTATGATAATCTTAAACAATATGAGGAGGCTCTCAATGCATATGAGGAAGTATTGAAAGCGAATCCTGAATATTCAAAAGCATGGAATAATAAAGGAGTTACCTTAAATTTTCTCGGCAGATATGATGAGGCAATTACTGCGTTTGAGAAGGCTATAGCCATAGATCCTACATATAAAACAGCAAGTAATAACAAAGATATTGTTACTGAAGTAAAGAGGAAAAAATCCCTGGGATCATTAGATATCATCGATGATTCGTCTGTGATTTCTCCTCTACCAGAGATTGAGTCCGAATCAGTATCTACAGAGACAACAATTTCACCAACAACAGTGCCAACACAAATATCAATTCCTGATGTCACTACCCTGCCAACTAACATTCCTAAACCAACGCCGACTTACAATGCTCCCTGTAACGTTTATAAGACGGATATTAGATCTGGGGAATTAAAGGAAGGGGAAGCAATATTATATGGTTATTTCATTCCTAGTGATGGCCGTACGAATATTGAATGGATTCTACAAACCTCTGGAAATCAACCAACCTTTGATCTTTATGCATTTAAAGATTGTAATCCAAAAGATGAATCATGTAATACAGAATTTTTCGCATATGGACCAGATTCTTTTATTTCCATTGCTTCTCCAACTACAAAATCTACATATTATCTCATGATATATGCCAGATTGGGCAGCGGAACTTATCACCTGAAAATGAATAGTAATCAATGTTCAGGTAACCGACAAGATGGTAATATTCTATCCAAAAAATCAGAAAAAGGACCAATTACTTCTGCACCAAAAGCAAAATTTGTGGAAATCCAGTAAAATAATAGATCTCATTTTTTCATTATTATGAGTGATAACTAAACCGAAATAAGTATACGAAATCCCATTAAAAAAACTATTAAATCATGAAATCCTTTATTTCCATTTTGATCATTCTCCTCCTCTGTATCGCCCCTGTAACTGCAGAAAAAAGCAAGGGTCTCTTCACAGGAAATATCCTAACTGTTGAATTACAAGCATTTATAGGCGATATTCCTGAATCGCCTTCCTACCTTGAAGAAATGGAAGAGTTAACTGATTCTAATTCACAGAATGTTCAAGATTGGATAGATATTGGAAAATTGCAATTAAAAGAAGAGAACTGGCGGGAAGCGGAGGAGGTTTTTGAACGGGCAATAAACACAGATCCAAAAAATCCTGATGGATGGGATGGTTATCTACTCGCATTACTGGGTCTTAAAAAATACGATGAAGTTATTACTCAATCTCAAAATGCTGTAGAAAATAACCCTGAATGGGCAAGAGCTTATCTGTTACAAGGCTACGCTTTGGTTAATTCTAATAAATTCAGTGAGGCAACGAAAGCATTTGATAAAGCACTTCAGCTTGATCCTGCGAATTCTGATGCATGGGCATCTCAAGGATGGGCTCTTTCAATATTAGGTAAGTATAAGGAGTCGATTAGTGCATATGAAAAGGCAATTCAACTTAATCCTGATGATGATTATAGTTGGGCAGGTAAAGGGGAGTCTCTTTCAAAATTAAATGAAAATGATGCTGCAATTACTTCAATAGAAAAAGCACTTCAGATTAATTCAAAAGATGCATGGATATGGTATGACTTGGGAGAAGTACTGGTTGCATCGCAAAAATATGAGGATTCAATTACTGCATACGATAAAGCCATTCAACTTGAACCAGATAATCAATACTATTTAAAGCAGAAGGAGTTTATTCTGAGAAATTATCTGGGAGAATACAATGAGGCATTACCAATTAGTGAAAAGATACTGGAGATAAATCCTGATAATGTTGATAGTTGGTATTCAAAAGGCTATTCTCTTTACGAATGTGAAAATTACGAAGAGGCATTGCAAGCACTGAAAAAGGCAATAGAGATCGATTCAAAATATTATATTGCCTGGTTATATTTAGGCAATACCTATCGAAAAATGGGTAAACCTGAAGAAGCACAACAGGTGTTTGAAAATGCATTAGAGGTAGTTGAAGAAGTAATAAAAACAGAACCAAATAATCAAGCTGTATGGTCATATAAAGCGAATTTCCTCAATGAATTAGGAAGGAAAAATGAGGCTGATGATGCTTTTAGGAAATGTGAAGAGTTGATGAAATAAAGTCTTTTTATCTAATATTTTACTTTACTATCAGCGATAAATCCAACCATGATGCTTATGATGAATATCATCAGGTAACAATGCCCCACTACAATATATGAAATAAATCGAAACATCTTAATTGCGCAATATCAAACCAAATACCATACTATATGAAATACTTTCTCCTCTTCCTCATCATTCTCCTCTGTATCTCCCCTATCACTGCAGATAAGAACAAAGGCCTCTTCTCCGGAGATATCCTCCAGGCAGATCTTGATGCCTTCACTGCCAATACTTCAGAAACTCCATCATATGCAGACGAAGGAACCCCTGAAGAAACAAATCTGCAGGACATTGCCGAATGGGTTAACATCGGAAAGACCCAGCTGAAAAATGGTAACTGG
>JAQVBK010000076.1 GCA_028690365.1 Candidatus Cloacimonadota bacterium | reverse complement strand
CTTTTATTAATGAGCCCTTTACCGTGTCTGCCATCCACTTTGATGAGTAGTTTCTGTTTCAGCCTGACATGCTTTACATAATTTCTCTCAGTAACACAATCTTGTTCATTAAGCCAGTCCCAGTCGATTTGCAGATTACTGGTTTCAGTAGTTGAAAAATACAGGACTTTAAAACTGGTCATGTTATGAAAGAAATGAGAGCCCTGACTCATCTCCTGATTGATATCAGGCAAAGCGGATTCCACTATAACCTTTGCTTCCGAAATTTGTCCCCATTTAACCGGAATTCCTGCCCAATTGTCTGATGTTCCCCAACGTCCAAAACCGATCAAGAGATATTTTTTGTTCAGGGAAAGCATAAGTTCGTTTAGTTCGGCAATTTCTACTGCCATTTGATTTGTTTGTTTTTTATCGAATGTTTCGGGTTTCACAAAAATAACGTCTTCGATATCATTTATCAAACCATTTCCCATTACCTTTTCTGAATAAAGTAAGCAATTGTGGGGAGTAATTTCATCCTCAGAGATGTCGACAAACTCTCCTGAAACAACCATAGGTCTGACTTGTAAAAATCCAAAAACAGGACTTTTGCCGGAAGTTGAATCAGTTGCCATTGCGAATTCGATCTCAACATCAGTTTTATAGTTATCTTCACAAATCTCCAAAAGTTTTTTTATCAGATCATTAAACTCGAAGTCAATTCCTTTCAGGAGAGCAGCAAAATTCAGTAATCTTGGACCATCTCCAAAAATGCCTGGATACAAACGATCAGATTGCCCATTGTAAGTTGAACAAGTTTCTGCAAGAGTTCCATCTGTTTCTGCTCTTTCAAGATTTTCTTTTACAAGATATTCTACTTCATTAACGGGGTCGTACAGAAAAGGTTTTTCCAGAGTAACAGCCCAAAATTCTGTCTGGGTGGTTTTGAGCAGTTCTGAAATTGAATTATAAGGCGGTGGAGCTGTAGGATAAGCAGGCGAATAGCTCCAACAGGTGCTTCCATCCACAATAGTTTTGCCTAAGCCTAAAGCCAGATTGACAATTCCTTCTTCGGGTTTGGAATGACTGGACGGGTAAAAGTTGTACGACCTTGCAACTCCTGAAACAGTCGGATAGTATAAATTATTATGAGAATAACCGATGATTTCCTGTATAATGACAGCCATTTTTTCGTCTCTGATATTTTTCCCGGTTGCTCTGAAATAATCCTTTGAACTATGAAAGAAAGTTGAAGCATAGACAAATTTGATTGCTTCGATTAGTTTGGTAAATCTAGTTTTAGAGTCAGGCTGATTATTGGGAATCATCTTTGTTTCGTATACTCCGGCAAATGGTTCGTAAAGCGCGTCTTCTAACAAACTGGATGATCTTACTGCCAGAGGAAGTTTTTGATTGTTGATGAAACTCAGCAGGTCTCCGATAATCAGCGGAGGAAAAGAAGCAGCTTGAAAAGCAAGGGCAATGTCTGTATCATTTTTGCCAGACAAAGCTATTGGATAGAGATCGTTTGTTTTCATGAAATCGTCGAAGACATCAGTAAGAATGACCAGCATATGGGGGATATCAACTTTTATACCACCAAAATTGTTCCCCGTGAAATTAGCGTCAATGACACTCTTGATTCTGGAAAGCCCTGATGCTTTACCACCGGGCATTCCGCTGCCGAGGTAAATAAAGGAGTCGTTTTCCTGATTTCTGATACGGTTATATTGTTTTCCACTTTCCATATTTCTCATGTTGACTCCTTTTTTAATTATTAGACAATTCATCTAAAAAAAATGCATAGATTTCTGTAAAGCATTAAGTGAGATTGTCGGGAAATTGATTTTGAAAATAAGATAAGTGAAAATTCGTCTCTTTATCAATGAATGAAATTTGAAATAATTGCCTTCATTTCTTGACAGAATATAAGAAAAAAAATGTTCAGCTATATTAATCTAAATTTTAAAACCTGTAAAAGAAGAAAATGGTGGAAAACATGCGAACTTTTGAACGAGTTATCCCAATCCTGAAAAAAGGATGGTATAAAATAGCCTGGGGAATGTTGGTCTTAATTCTGGTAGATGCAGTACAACTTGTGATTCCTAAAGTTATTCAGAGAACAATTGACAGCTTGAAGAATGAAGGGTTTACTCAGGCTGACATACTCAAATCATCATTTTTTATTTTGGTTCTTGCTTTATCAATAGTAGGTTTCCGATATTTATGGAGGATGCTTATAATCGGCAATTCGTGGATTATTGACAGAGATATAAGAAGAGATTTTTTCAGACATCTCATGATATTGCCACAGAGCTTCTACAACAAAGCAAAGACCGGAGATTTGATGGCTCATGCGACCAATGACCTTAATGCTGTACGAATGCTGATGGGAATTGGATTTATAGCAGGAGCAGATATAATAATTATGACTCTGGCTGCATTTACTTTTATGTCATTTATTAATATGAAACTCACATTATTGACTATTATACCAATGCCGCTTCTTTCTGTTTCACTGTATTTTTTTGGTAAAAAAATGCACGTACAATTTGGTAAAGTACAAAATTCTTTCTCCCAGATGTCCGGACTTATTCAGGAGAGTATTTCCGGTATTAGGGTGATAAAGGCTTTTAATCAGGAGAGAGCAGAGTCAGACCGAGTTGCCGATTTGGCATTGGATTATTGCGGTAACAATATAAAACTGGCTAAACTTGACGGTATGTTTCATCCATTCTTGAGAACTATAGTGGGGTTCAGCATTGCTATTGTAATAATTTTTGGTGGGAAAGCTGTTATCAACGGAGAGATAACGATCGGCGAGTTTATTGCGTTCAATTCTTATTTAGGGATGCTGATCTGGCCTATGATTGCTATCGGATGGATAGTTAATATGTATCAGAGGGGATCGGCTTCTATGCAAAGATTAAATAAAATTTTCGAAACAGTTCCTGAAATTAATGATGAATCTGCAGATTTTACTCTCAAAAAAATCAACGGCAATATCGAAATTAGAAATCTTACTTTCAGTTACAATGAAGACTCAGAATTGATTTTCAATAATATAACCACCGGAATTTCTCAGGGGCAGACTTTGGCTGTAGTTGGTAGGACTGGGAGTGGAAAATCTACGCTGATTGATCTAATTACCAGAATTTATAATCCTCCCCGCAATTCAATCTTCCTGGATGACAGAGACATATATGATTATCCGCTGGAAGTGCTACGTAGCAACATAATCATGGTTCCCCAGGAAATTTTCCTGTTCTCAGATACTATTCGAAATAATATAAGGCTTGGAAGACCTGAGGCTACTGATGATGAGGTTATCGATGTAGCAAAGAAAGCTCAGGTTTATGATGATATTATGGAGTTCGATTATAAATTTGACACAATCGTAGGGGAGAGGGGAGTTACTTTGTCGGGAGGACAGAAACAGAGAATAGCAATTGCCAGAGCTTTATTATGCGACCCTGCAATTCTTGTCCTTGATGATTCCCTGTCTGCCGTAGATACTTCCACCGAAAAGAGCATTCTGGAACATATAATAGAATTCAGAAAGAATAAAACTACAATAATTATTTCCCATCGTATTTCAAGTATTGCCCACGCAGACAGAATAATTGTTCTGGATAAAGGCATAATTGCAGAGACGGGAATTCACGAAAATTTACAGAAAAGTGGTGGATTGTATCACTATCTGTATGAAAAACAAAAATTAAAAGAAAGGATAGAAGAGAATTAACAAATGGAAGATTATCAGGGATTTCAAAGCGATGATCTGAAGAATCGTAAATATTCAGATTTGCAATTAATAGGAAAATTATTCAGATATTTGTTACCATATAAATTTCATCTGATAATGTCGTTGTTGCTTTTGGCTGCCATTACGGTTATAGAATTGTTTACCCCTCTCGTTGTTACAAAAAGAGCAATTGATGAGTGTATAGCACCAAACAAATATCTGCTCATTTTCGATTCACAAACTGAAATGGATGATTTTGATCTTAAACACGACTACATGAAAATAGAAAAGTATTCCTATAAAGGCAATTTTTACGGTGTTGTAAAAAACAGAAATATTGCATATTTAGAAAACGAATTCAGGGAAAAGATAGAAAAGGACGGAACGCTTTTGCCGGACAACGTCTATTTCCTGGATGCAAAGAAAATTGATCAAAGCGCATTTTCGCAAAACACCCTTTTTAGAATTTCTGATACTACAGTGCTTTTGACAACATCAGCATATAAATCTCTGCCAACAGAATTAGCAAGTATTGTTAAAAAAAATCTCATTGTCCGCATTGCCAATTATGGGTTTCTTTTTATACTCATTACTATTGTGCAATTATTTGTGACTTTCTTCCAGATTTATACAATAAATTATGCTGCTCAGCATGGAATGTTCAAACTAAGAATGAAGCTGTTTGATCATATTGCAAAAATGCCTGTTACATATTTCGATAGAAACCCGGTGGGAAGATTGGTAACAAGAGTTACCAGTGATATCAGAACTTTGGATGAACTGCTAAGTAACGGAGTTATAACAATTCTGGCAGATTTTACTATTCTATTCGGGATAATTGTTTTGATGTTATTATTAGACTGGAGATTAGCGTTGGTCAGCTTTTCCATTGTGCCCGTTGTATTTTACATCACAGTGACATTCAGATTGAAAGTAAGAGTTGCCTACCGAGAACTCAGGAAGAAGGTCTCTGCACTGAACGCGTCTTTGTCGGAAAATATTTCAGGTGTAAAAATAATTCAACTCTCAACCAGTACAAACACAAAACCGCTGCTTTTGAGGATATCAATCGTCAACACTATGAAGCTGCTTACTGGCAGTTGAAGTTGTTTGCCTTCTTCCGACCTCTCATCAATGTCTCACGTCATATTGCTACTGCTTTGATACTCTGGTATGGCGGCGGGCAAATTATTCAGGATAAAATTTCACTTGGTCTGTTCATTGTCTTTATTTCATATATGGACAGATTTTTTGAACCAATCAACAATCTGAGTGAAAAGTTCAACATCCTGCAATCTGCAATGGCAGGAGCAGAAAGAATTTTTGATATGCTCAATGAAAAAACCGAAGATTACCGCGAAGATAAAAAATCCGGACTAAAACTGAAAGGCGAGATTGAATTCAAAAATGTGTGGTTAAAATATAATAATGAATATGTATTGAAGAATATTAATCTAAAAATTGCTCCTGGTGAAAAGATTGCCCTGGTGGGTCACACCGGAGCGGGTAAAACGTCAATAGTTAATCTTTTATTGGGGATGTATCCATATCAGAAAGGAGAAATTCTGATTGATGGTCTCCCGCAAACAGCATTTTCAACAAATGATATTCGTGACAATATTGGAATGGTACAACAGGATGTCTTTCTTTTCAGTGGAACTGTTAAAGACAACATCGTTCTTAATAATAACAAAATTACTCAACAGGAAATGGAAAGAGTGGCTGATTATGTAAATGTGAGAAAATTTATAGAGAATCTTCCCGGAAAGTTTGAAGAACCTGTCATGGAAAGAGGTGCTACTTTCAGTGTGGGGCAGAGGCAGTTAATTGCTTTTGCCAGAGTACTTGCCTATAATCCCGCAATTTTTATTCTGGATGAGGCAACTTCCAACATCGATACAGAGACGGAGGTATTGATTCAGGATGCATTGATAAAAATTATGAAAGATAGAACTTCTATCATCATTGCACATCGTTTGTCTACCATTCAAAATGTTGACAGAATCATAGTGCTCCATCATGGAGAAATAATTGAAGAAGGAAATCATTGGCAGCTTCTGGAGAAAAAAGGTTTGTATTATGATTTGTACAATTTACAGTTCAGTTAACCGATAATTTACAAAGGATGAAAAGATGGGAGCTTTATTGCAAGATCCGATGAATATTGTCTATCTGCTTGGGGGAGTGGCGGTACTGCTATTTATTTTATTGATAATCAACACCTTGGGTAAAAAAAGCAGAAACGCAAAAATTGAAGAGTTGAAACAGAAGATTTCTCAGATGGAGAAAGAAGTTACTCTGCAAAAGAAGCAGAAAAGTGAATTGCAGATATCTACAATAGAGATAAAGAAGAGCGAGCAAAATCTGAAAGAACAGATGAGTTACCATGAAAAAATATATAAAGCGTTGATTGAAAAATCCCCTGAACAGGTTTGGTTACTGAATGGAAGCGGAGTGTTTGAAGAATGTAATTATGTGGACTATTTTGGGACAAGGTTTATCCCCAAGGATGTTATTGGAAAATCATTTGTAGATTTGTTTGGAAGTAAAGGGGAGAATATTCACCGGAAGACTCTTTTCATTATGGAGCAAGGAACTTCGGTGGAAAAATTTGTTGATTCTTTCATCGTGAATGATGCAATAATCAGAAAGCAGATTTCCTGGTTTTTGTTGGGTGAAGAGGCAAATGGCAGTACACTTGTATTTATTAATGACGTGACTGCTAAAGTGGAAATGGAAGAATATGCCGAGGATCTATTTAATTTCTCAGACAATGGAATTGTTTTGGTCCAGGATTCAGAGATAGTCAAAGCTAATAAGCGGTTTATGAATCTCTGCGGATATTCAGAAGCAGAACTGAAAAGAATTCCAATACTGACCATTATTTCGGAAAGAGAAAAAAGACAACTCAATGACCATATTAATGCAATGCAGGGAAGTATCAAAGGAAAGATTCAGGTATACAAATCAATCATGAATAACAAAACAGGTGAGAAATTACCCGTTATTGTTACCTATGTAAACGTTCAGATCAATTCAGTGGTTTCTCAACTTTTGATTATAAATGATTTGTCCGAGGCTGCCAGAGAGCAAAGGTATCTGAATGAGTTACTAGTGAGTTTGACAAAAATTTTCAGCATCAATAATGAAGCAGTGTTGATTATTGATGAAAACAACAAACCGCTCTTCTTTAATCCGCTTCTGCCGGAAATGATGGGAGTAGGAGCCAATACTCTGATAAAGAAGAATATCTCGGCTTTTCTGAACGAGATTGAGAAAAAAATTGAAGATAATACAGATTTCGTTGAGGCTTTCTCCAATACTGATTTTCCGAAAGATAAAATTATGGAACGAGAATTTAGACTTAAAAATGGGAAAATACTTTCTTCAAAAAGCTCTTATGCGCGTCTTGATGAAACAACCAATTGCCGTATATGGTCAGTTAAAGATGTTACTCTCCAGAAAAAACGTGAATCCGAGCTGGAAAAAGCTAAGGAAAACGCTGAATTTGCCAGTTCTTCCAAAAGCCAGTTCCTGGCAAATATGTCCCATGAGATAAGAACACCGATGAATGGAATTATCGGAGTAACTACTCTTATGGAAAGAACAAAACTTGATCAGCAGCAAAAAAGATATCTCGATATAATAAATGTTTCAGCTAATTCGTTATTGGATTTGATAAATGATATTTTGGATATCTCCAAGATAGAAGCCGGGTATCTGAAACTGGAAAATATTGTATTCAATATTGAAGAAACAATAAATGGGGTTGTTGATTTACTTTCACTGAAAGCACATGAGAGGAATCTGAATTTCTATGTACACATTAGTCCCGAAACTCCTGTTATGTTCTATGGCGATCCAACCAGACTGCGTCAAATTCTGATAAACCTTGGAAATAATGCGATCAAATTTACTGAAAACGGACACATCAAAATCAGTTGTAAAATTGATCGGAAAGACAACGAGGAATACATCGTCCACGTAACAGTATCTGATACGGGTGTTGGTATAAAAGCTGATAAAGTGGATTCTATATTTAACAGCTTCCAGCAGGAAGATATTACTGTTTTCAGAAAATTTGGCGGAACTGGTCTTGGTTTAGCAATCTCGCAGAAACTGACCTCAATGATGGATGGAGATATCTGGGTGGAAAGCGAGTATGGAAAAGGGAGTGATTTCCACTTTACTATGAAGTTGAAAACTGCCGATAATAGCCAGTTCAAAGCGGAAGCTGAATTCTTCCGCAAAAAAGGTTTGAAGGCTTTACTGGTTTGTTCAGACATTCAGGTGGTAAGCTATCTCTCTGAATTGTTGAATTATTTCAGAATAGAGAATAGTATAATCAATGATGAAACAAAACTCATAACGGAACTGGTCAATTCTGCCAAGAATAAATCTCCATACGATATGTTAATGATGGATTACGAGTTAAAAGAGATTGATTATAACAAACTCTTCCATCATATCTCAGTTTATTCAGAACTTGATAATCTGAAAAAAATCATTCTGCACTCATTTCATGATGATATTTCTAATGGATTTGACGGCGTTATTACTGATTATGACACAATCAGTAAACCAATAAAGAAACAAGAGATATTGAGAGTTGTAAAAAAAGCAATGGGTATTGAGGATGCACCGGTCATTGTGTCTGCTGATCAGATCAGCGGAAGACTGGTTTCCGGAATCAAAATTTTGGTGGCTGAAGATAACGAGATCAATCAAGGGATCATTTCTGAGTTGTTAGAGGCAGAAGGTAACATTGTTCTCATTGCTGCCAACGGAGAAGAAGCTGTAGATAAGTTCAAAAGCTTTGAACCGGACATTATTCTGATGGATGTAAACATGCCTGTTATGAATGGATTTGAGGCAACTGAAAAAATCCGACAACTTGAAAACAACAGCAAAAGAGTTCCCATCATTGCTATGACTGCTGATATTTTGTTCAAGGATAAAGAAAAATGTAATGAAAAGGGAATGGATGATTTTTTGGAGAAACCTATTAAAATTGATAGTCTGAGAAGATTGCTCGTTAATATTTTTTCCGACTCCAATGATGCTGAAGATGAAATAGATGAACTTGAAGAAGAACCGGTAGAAACCGAATTTATCGATATGGAACACATATATGACACTTTGGGGGACAACAGCAAAGTGATTAAACGGACATTTGAGTTGATTGTAAATCGTTTCCCTGCTGCTCTCAGAGATATCAGAGTGTCTATAAAAGACAACAATGGTCCTGAACTTCACAGGTCTGCTCACGGAGTTAAAGGATTCATCAATTATTTCAATCGAAGTGATCTGAAAAAAGCAATTCTTGAGTTGGAAAAATGCGGGAAAAATAACGATTTCACAAAAGCTCAACAGATTGTTATTGATATTGAACCTAAGATTAATAGTTTCTTGAAAATTGTTAAACAAAAACTCGATGAACTCAAGTCATAAATAAAGCTTCATGAAGATTGAAATTGTTTCCGAAACAACTCTGGAAGATGGAGTAAAAAGAATACTACTGAAAATTGCCCCGAAAGATTTTATCTACCTGGGCTATACTCTGGAATCACTTGAAGGTGTTTGTAATTACACTACAGTGAAAAGAGAACAACCATATATGCAGGTCGATGTTTCGCCTGATTTCATTGATGAATTCGAGAAAATCTTTGCCTGTCTTTTACTGGAAAATTGACGTATATTTTTTAAATGTGATGATTCTATAACAAAAAAGTTTGTTGTACGGACGTAGGTAATCAAACCAGGAACACTTCAACGAATTAATATAAAAAGAAATTTGAGGTAATGATGAGCAAATTGTTCAAAATTTTCATTGGTATTGCAACCAGCTTTTTTTTGCTGATATGTGCATCTTGTACAGTAACAAGATGTATTTTTCATGGAGACAGTGAAATAACCGATTACAAACTTTTTCCTTATAATTTGATAGAGAATTCACATCCTCGATTTGTTTATCCAAGGGAAAAAGTGAAAATTTCAACTCAAACTTCTTCAGATTCAGTGAGCACATTAAGCAAACTGGAAGAGATAATAAATCGAACTAATACGGTGGCATTTTTGATTGTACATAAAGATACGTTAATATATGAATCCTACTCGAAAAAATACGATGTAGATTCACCGGTAGTCTGTTTTTCAATGACCAAGTCTTTCTTCTCAGTTTTGTTTGGCTGTGCAATTGATGATGGGTTGATTCCATCGATTGATACCCCAGTAGCAGATTATCTTCCTGAAATTTCACATGGTCTTAAAGATACTCTTCGTATTAGTCACCTGCTTAATATGACATCAGGACTGGATTATAAAGAACCTGCTTGGAGTCCATTTGCTTTGCACAATAGATTGTATTGGGGAGATAACTTAGAGAAAAAACTGAGAAAGCTCAGACAGAAAGTACCTTCCGGGCAAAGATTTCAATACAAAAGCTTGGATACACAACTTCTTGGAGTTATCTTGAAAAGAAGTTTGAAGAACGAGAGTATTTCAGAATATTTTGAGAGAAAAATTTGGAAACCGATGGGGATGGAGTATGAAGCTGTCTGGTCTACAGATTCTTCAGGGAAACTTGAGAAAGTTTTTAGTTCTCTAACTGCATGTCCAATAGATATTATAAAATTCGGCAGTTTAGTAATGAACAAGGGGGAATTTAATAATCATACTATTGTGTCGGTCGAGTGGCTAATCGCTAACAGAGAAGAGATGGAAGTTTATACAGAGGGAATTGAATATCAGAAGAAATGGTATTATTCAGTCAATGAACCTGAAGTGCAATTTGCATCAGGTCATCTAGGTCAAATACTTTACATAGATAAAGCTAGGCAGGTAGTGATTCTAAGAATGGGCTCAGAAAGAGTCTACCCGACTAAAGAATGGTTACGGATTTTTGCAGAAATATGCAGTGATTTATCCAGTATGGAAGGGCAGAGTGTAACGAATCAACTGCTTGATTGAGGAAATAAAAAAGAATGAAAAGAGTAATCAGATTTTTTTTAATTCTTTTAACAATTTTTACAATTCTTTTTGTTGTGTATAGTTTCTTATTCGGAAAACTGTTTCCATATTCTCCGATAATCATTGGATTTTCAGAAATTGAGCAGGAAAACACCATAGTTTATATTCAGAAAGGTCATAAATTTACCGAAATGAGTAAGATCGATTCTTTGATTCCTTTAATTGAAACTTTTCATGAATTGGAGTTTTTAAAGAAACCTCGCATATTTGTTTTTAGAGATAGTGAAAGTTATCATCAACGATCAGTTTCAAAAGCCAGGTTTTGTGCTTTTTACAACGGTGATGTCGTAATTTCTCCCTGGGCATTGCAGGAAGTTAAAAGAGGAGAAATTGATCTTGAAATATATCTGAGACATGAATTGTCACATTCTCTTTTGCATCAACATTCAGGGATTATCAGAGCATCCAGATATCCGGCTTGGCTGCTGGAAGGAATTGCAGTATACTCTGCAAATCAAATGGGAACTTCATGGTATCCTTCAAAAGAACAAACGTACCGATATATTGCAGAAGGCAATTATATGCCCCCGGACTATTTCAAGACTAAGAAAGAAGATTTGATTAAACTCAGTGTAAAAGATCGCAATCCTTTTATATATTGCGAATTTGCTTGTATGGTTGATTACCTGATCAAAGAAGAAGGGAGAACCAATTTCCTCAGATATATGAAAGAACTCTGTAAGGATAGAGATCAAAAAAAAATATTTCGGGAGATTTTTGGTGATGATTATGAGACTTTTCTAAATGATTTCAAAACTTTTGTAAAAGATTGTGAGACTATAAACAACCGTTAGAAACTGTTCCGAAAAATTGTAATGAAAGCTTTCCTTAGTCTGCCTTTTCTTTCCTCTTATTAAAAGGTGATTGGGGGAGTTCGCCTTTCTCCCCTCATTCTAAAGATATCTCCGGTGAAGAAGGAGAGTTGGTTTTCAGTACAATTGACTTAAATTTTCAATCCAAGAATTAAATAGGAGGAAACATGAGTACGATAAAACTAAAAGGGAACGAAATACACACAAATGGGGAATTGCCTGAAATTGGAACTGTAGCTCCAAATTTTCTGCTTACTACTATAGATCTTTCCGATAAATATCTGAATCAATATTTTGGAAAGAAAGTAATACTGAATATTTTCCCAAGTGTTGATACTGCCGTTTGTTCAATGTCAGTAAGAAAATTCAATGAGGGAATATCTGCAATTGACAATGCTATAGTTCTTTGCATTTCAAGGGATCTTCCCTTTGCACAATCTCGCTTTTGTGGGGCAGAGGGGATAAAAGATGTTGAGATGCTTTCAGAGATGCGTGACATGCAATTCGGTAAAGACTATGGCTTGAGAATAGTTGATGGTCCAATGTCTGGTCTGCTTTCCAGGGTAGTAATTGTTATTTCTTCTGAGGGGAAAGTTGTCTATACTGAACAGGTACCGGATATAGTCCAGGAACCAGATTATCAAAAGGCATTTGATGCAGCACGAAATTGTAGTTAATAATAGTTTCTGTTGTTGTTCAGAACAGTTAACATAATTTGAGAGACAGCTGCAATAGCGGCTGTCTCTGCTCTTAAAACGTGATTTCCTAAACTAAAAGTTCTAACTCCTTCGTTTTGAAAAAAGGAAAATTCACTTTTATCGAATCCACCTTCGGGACCAATCAACAAACAAAAATTTTCATTGCTATTATTCACTAAATCTGAAAGCAGATTAGCTTGCTCAATCTCTGAAGCTACAATAGGAACGAATCTTTTATTTATCAATGAAAT
>JAQVBK010000412.1 GCA_028690365.1 Candidatus Cloacimonadota bacterium | reverse complement strand
CTGCTTTTTCTGAGCCACATCCAGGTAGAGATTAATCGCCTCCTGAATATTCCGGATTGCTTCATCCCTTGTTGCTCCCTGGGAGTGGCAGCCTTTCAACTCGGGACAATGGACTGAGAATGTGCCATCCTCTTCTTCTTCTAGTATGATATCAAATTTCGTTGGTAACATACTCTCATCTATTCTTATGTGATGATCTAGCGATAAAACTGTCCTATTCTCTCAAACTTAGTGGTTTATGGTGTCTGGTATGGATTGAGGAGAGATCAGGATAGGTGGTGCTGAACTGAATAGTCTCTTATTATCGCAAGTTATATTATGTTATATGATGTATTGTGGGATAAGTATGGTGAAAATACTGGTAGAACTGTCTGATGAAGAAGATAAAATTGTAGATGTTTACAAGGTCGTAAATGGGTTGAATTCTAAACAGGATGCAATTAGGGAAATGATTCGATACTTTGCTGTTGATATTCGACCAAAAAATATAGAGGAAAAAACGTATTTCAAATAATTATGGGTGGAATAATGGGATCAGAACGTTTTCCGAGTAACAAAACGAAAATGGTCAAGGATGAAGATGGATTATGGGGAAAGATTACAGGAAGAAGAGATGTGGTCTATCTTCGCAATAAATACCAGATTGAACTGGATAATGCATATGCAGATCTCGTAAACATGGTTCACTTCATAGAAAAAGATCTGCGAAAACTGAAGGGGGCATATGATAACTCCCAACGACTAAAAAAGAGTGTCGAAGCCCACCTTGAAGAAAGAAAAATGCTCTATGAATCTTTGGAGAATTTGTTGTCAAATGAGAAAGAGCACGAAAAAGAAATGTGGTTTGAAACTTTAAGGAGTCGAATTGAGGAAGTAAAAGATAAGAATATTACGGTAATTCAAAAAAATAAGGATACAGAAGTAGATTCGATGAGTATCGGGTCCACTTTGGATTATCCAAAACACTATCCCGATTCAGAGATTAAATCCAGATATAAGAAAATTTTATCTGATATCAAGTATAAAGAGCGAGAAATTCGTAAAGAAAGGGAGAAATATTACCGCGAAGTCTCTAACTATAATTATTTCATAACCTTTTTTGAAAAGCATATTCAAAAAGCTGAAGCAAAATTTTCGGCGTATGATACCATTCTTAAAGAAGCCACCAAAAAAATTCTCGAATCCCGATACTATGGAGGTATTCTTTACAAAATTTCTTCTGAAAAGTCAAAAGACGAGATAAATATTGATACCCTTTCCCATCGAGTTGACAAGTTCAGAGAGACGTTAGAAATTATTAAAAAAGATTTGTCCCAATATCAGGGTAGAAAATTTGTTGAAATGCAATATTAGTAGAACGAGATATCCTTTCAAAAAGAGTGAGTGAATCATGGTTGGAGCATATGGACGAAAAAGAGGAACGGCAATAATTGACACTCCAAAAGGAATTTTAGTAGTGCGTCAAGGCCGGGCAAAATTTCTCCTTCCGGGAGGTGGGGTTAAAAAAGGTGAATCCCGAATTGAAGCTGCTATAAGGGAGCTTCGAGAAGAAACAGGACTCATTGCCTATGATGTTCATTTCCTCTTTGAATACCAACAATCTAAGGTTTTTTTTGTGAGAACAAATGGAACTCCCTATCCCAAACATGAAATCTCTCAAATTGGACATTACACGCGTGATTCAACACTACCTCTATCGTACGACACAAAATCAATAATCGAAAAATATTGGACAATGAAAGCAGGTTTGTAGCGACATGAGATACGAGTCAAACTATTTAATTGAATATCGATTCCAAGGATCTGCTAAACGCAATATTCGTAGTATGATTCATCATCTTAAAGAGAAGTTCCACCTACCCACTTCAGGAAAAGTAGTGCCTCACATTACTCTCGCAGGAGGCTTTACCACAAATAATGAGAAAAAGCTCCTGAAAGATTTTGTTTCCATATGTTCAAAATCACCGCTAAGTAAGTTTACAATTGATGGGTTTGGATACTTCGCGAATGAAACCGGAGTCATATATATTAATATAAAAGCAGATGAAAATCTAAAAAAATTTCGCTGGAATATTTCTCAAACTATTCGCAAGTATTGTAAATTAAGAAAATTTGATTTAACCAAGGATTTTAAATTTCACGCAACATTGGTGCTTGGTCTTGGAGATGGTGAATTTTCAAGGATAAAAAAATATATCGATGAGTTCAAGGAACCTCAATACAAACAAGTTCTCATTCGAGCTACAATTCTTAGAAATGGTAAAATATGGTATGAATATGATTTTCTTCAGCGGCGATTATTAAACAGAATCGAAGCTCTTTCAAACAGAGAACTGACAAAAACATTTCATCTTCTTGATGAGTACTTAAAAGGAAGTTATAATCCGGATGCAGGGCTTGTACCAATTGAGTCGTGGATTAGCAAAATTCCTTTTATAGGCAAATTCCTTGCCAGATGGAAAGGTTATCTCTAAAACATACTTCCAACCGGTCAGTAATACTCATGAGCTACAGTGACCATAACGGATTCTCTCCTGAATGCTCATTTGATAGTACCTGGAATTGACACAGAAACCTCATCCGGAAATGATGTGTCGTGGATCAGCCCTCTGGCAGGTACACTTTCAATACTTAACATATGGTTGTGCTTTAGGTTACAAATATATGTTCAGACGTTCATTTTGTAAACAAAGTCTTCAGGGTGAATAAGGAGAGTGAGGTGCTGTTCATGACCATTGGG
>JAQVBK010000411.1 GCA_028690365.1 Candidatus Cloacimonadota bacterium | reverse complement strand
CCTAGATCCTGATTTAGCCCATATCCACCTGACGACATGCATATTATTGAAGCACCTTTCGCGATATCCCACATTACCTTATCGGGATAGTATAATAAATCCTGGTTATATCTTTTCTCCATCTTCTCCCTAAACGGTCTTAGTTTGCTTGATCCTCCTACGCATAGAATTTTATCTATATTTTCAATATTAAACCCTGCTTTTTTAATAGCACTTTCCAGACAACCTACTGCCTCGTTAACTTCTGTTTCTACAAGCTTTTCAAAGAAATCATACGTCATTTCTTCTCTTACTGTTCCATATTTGTCATATCTGTTAATTCGAATTTTAACAATGTCTTCTCCATCACTAAATTCACATTTTGCTTTTTCGCACCGCATTAATAACTGATCTTTAGTTGCATCATCAAGTTCTTCAAAAGAAATTGCTATATTTTTTTCCTTGCAAACCATTTGATGAATTTTATCTGCAATCTTTTGATCAATATTATCCCCAGCCATGTTCATTCCATCTGTAGCCATCTCGTATATTCTTCCATTTTCTATGCGCAAAACTGCAACATCCAGAGTTCCTCCACCCCAATCGAAAACAGCCACATTTCGATTACCTTTTAAATTTACATAATTACTGCAAAAGGCAGCTGTAGGCTCACTGATAAACATTTTAATTTCAATTCCTGCCCTTTTAGCTGCCTCACGTAAATTGCATTTTTTTTCAGAGGTAAATCCTACCGGAACTGCAACAATTGCTTCACTACATCTTTCACCGCTCCTTGCTTTGATTCTTTCCTTTAATCCTTTAAAAATTTCAGCTGCCACATCAATAGGATTCCATTTTTTCCCAGCTATTTCATATACTTCATTGCTTCCAATAATAGACTTTATTGATGAAAAAAATTTGTATTCCGATGACAACTCATTTTTTCTTTCCTTAGCCTCTCTTCCTGTTATGACCTCACCTGTGTTGATATTTATTGCAACCAGTGATGGAAATGGTCTACCTTCATCATCTCCATAGTTTATCTGCTTAACTGATAATTCATCTGTACCAGTTAAAGAAGACGCTGCACTATTTGTTGTTCCAAAATCTATACCAAACCAGCTTACTTGTCTCTCCATGAATTATCTCCCCTTAACATCAATCCCGTTTTTCATAAGTATTTTAAATATTTCTTCTATTTGATCTCGTAAATTCAGTCCTAAATCAACTGTCATTTCCATACCTACTGACTCAATAAAATCTTTATATTCTCCTTTAAGTTTTGAAGCAATTGAATTTAGTTTTTCTGACTCACTATTCTCTTGGTCTGACGAATAGATCGATAACACTGAATCTATTTTCTCAACTTTAGTTTGCAGATCTATTATCTGTTTTTTTAATTGTTGATTTTCTTGAACTAATTTTTCAACTTCTGCACTCTTTTCCTGTTCTGATTTTTTCAGTTCCCCATTACTCGTTTTATACTTTTCAAATAATGATTCAAATTTTTTCTTTTCGCTTTGAACATCGCGTAATTCATTAAGTATCTTATCTCTGTCCTGTTCGAGAGAATCAACATACTGAGCAATTTCTATTAATACGTTTGCTTTGTTTCCTCTTTTTATTGTAGTTTTTGATATCTCAGAAAAATCCTGTATCATACTTTTTTCTTCACTTTTTTTATTGATATTATTCTCTAAATTCTTTTCATCTTCATGAGTTCGGTCAATCAGTTTTCTATCCTCTATCTTTTTGATTTCTGACTGTAACCATTCTCTAAGTTTATAAAATATCTCCTTCTTTTCATCGTCCTTATACTTCAAATCCTCTATCGAGGTATACATAAATGAGCAAAAATCAATCCTTACCTTCTCTGACACATTAAGTTGCTCAAGTGCTGAACTCAATCTTAAAGGGTGGGATGCAGTCTGGAAAATGGATAATGTTTCTTGATCCAAATCAGAACATTTTTTCAACTTCTCAAACCTATGACTTCGCATTAGATTACCTTAAAGAAATATATAGACCTTTTGTAAGGAAACTGAGTCAAAATTGTAGAAATACAGAGCAAATAGGAAGAAGAACTGCGGTAGTAACCTCAATTCCTCCGGCAAAGCATATGAAAATCTCTGGTCCAAATGTTGTTTCGCAGCCATATCTCGATGATAAAGATTTGCAGAGATTGTTGAAAAAAGACATTGGTTCATATCTCGGAAGTGGAAATAGTATTAAAGATATTACTATACTTTCAAGGTATAGAAAAATCAATTCTGGAATAAGTACAATGAATCAGATATGTGGATATGATATTAATGAAGTGAGCGACATATCATTTGTCAAAGAAAAGAGTATCAATTACTATACAGTCCAGTCGTTTAAAGGATTAGAGTCGAAAGTAATCTTTAGTATTGATATGAACGGATTTGACACCCCATATGATAGAATGGTCAATTATGTTGCAATGTCGAGAGCTAAAATTATGTTGTACATGTATTATCCAATTGAAAAAAAGGACGAATACACTGAAGCAGTGTTAAGAGGGCAGGATTTGTTGGTATAGTTGCATTCGAAAAATTAGCATTCCAGATGGCTGTCAGAGGTGAGCTAATTCGAAGGGATCCTTTTGATGGAGTCATGGATGAGATTAAGAGGAGTAATATCTGGGTTAAGAAGAAGCGTCATACCCTTACGATTCCGCAGCAGCTAATTTATTTAAATCATAATTTTCCTGAGTCTTCACTTGAGGATAAAGGTGATACTAT
>JAQVBK010000410.1 GCA_028690365.1 Candidatus Cloacimonadota bacterium | reverse complement strand
CCTCTACAGGATAATCAAAAACTACTTTTGCATCAATATTATCTAACACAACAGGAATATTCGCTGGTCGCTTTTGACATTCTAAAAATGAATCTAGATTATCATTTCGTACCCAATTTTCCGTATTCCGTATTCTGAAATAGACATCATTAAAGCTTATTTCTTCTAAATTAAAAAAATGAAATCCAGAAAAAACTATTTTAATATCTAGTTCTACTGTTTCCGCAAAATCCATAAATATTACGAAATTCCCTGATATTGAATCTTGGCTTATCAAAGTAATCGGAATTTCATCTTCGATTAGCCCCCAAATAATTATTGACTCATCATTATCTAATGGTATAGTCTTTAATGGCCCGTTTAATTTTAGAATAGGGTCATCACTATGTTTCAATATAAGACTACCTTCTGTCTTTATTTCGGAATTAGGAATCCACCATTCTCCTTTATAATGAGTATTTTTTTAAGTTCCATTTATCATAGAGTAAGGTGGCTTCTAGTTCTGAATCTTGTGGACTCCAGAGACATAATATCAAAAAGAAACCTCCAAAAGTTCTTTTCCAAGACGATGTAATTCATTTTCAATTTCCCTTTTTCTGGCTTCACTCGGCGTCTTTATTCCATAGATGTACTTTGACATAAGGCTTTTATTTATACCCATTTGTCTGGCAAATTCTGAGACGTTAATTTGAGGCAGATTGTGAAATGCCTGATAGATAGGATTATCAAATTGAGGCTCTTTTGTTTCAAAAAAGCTATCTATGTGAATATCTTCGTCAATTAAATCCCATCGAATGGCATCGCCAAATTTGTTTATCTTAAAGGCTTGTCTTTGCTCATCAGTTGCTTCCAATAATAGGGGGAATGCCTCTAGCGGACGGCTAAGCGTTTGCCCGTCTGAAGTCTCCAAAATCACCCGTTTGTCCAAAAAAGAAACTTTTGCTATCGTTATCATAATTATTCTCCGTGATATTCTTTCCACTTTATAATAATATCTTCTCTATACATTTCAACTATCTTTTCAGCTTTCTTTCAGTCTTTTTTTTTTATGCCTCTGTTGCTTACCAATTTTACATGTGGTTCCACATTAAATTTTGCTATTCCATCTCCGTTTTCAATATGGACATGAATTGGTAAATGTTCATCAGAATAAAAGAAAAATCGTATTCCGAAAATTGTAAAGAGTGTTGGAATGGATTTATATCAAAGATATACAAATATAGGGATAAATTTTTATCCCTATATTGCGAACAAGATTTTCTTGGCAGGTTTTCGTGAACTAGGAGAATCATTTATCTTGAGAGTTTAGGTTTTTCAAAGGATGCTATTCAATTGGGCCATGGCTGATGATTTGAAATTCAATGCCATTTAGCTTCAATACCTTACTTCAAATCAACAATTATCAATTGCTTCACCTACCTTTGTATCCATAATTCTATTTAATATATGACTTTTGATTCTCTCGGACTCTCAGAAAGCCTTGTACTCGCCGCTAAATCAGCAGGGTTTGAAAACCCTTTTCCGGTTCAGGAAAAGGTGATACCTGTAATTTTGTCGGGAAAAGATGTGATGGGACTGGCTCAGACCGGCTCAGGCAAAACTGCGAGCTTTGTACTGCCGGTTTTAGAAAAACTGGAGAAACAGCATAGCAAAAGAGATAGAAATATAAATGTGTTGGTGTTGGTTCCTACCCGTGAACTGGCCGTTCAGATAGAAGGAGAATTTCAATTGTTTTCCAGAAATCTCAAACGTAACATCAAAACCATGGCCGTTTTTGGCGGAGTTTCTATCAATCCCCAAATGATGGGTGTGATAGGAGTGGAGGTATTGATTGCCACGCCGGGTCGTTTACTGGATCTGATTGCTCACAATGCTTTGGGTATATCGCAGGTACAACAACTAATCATTGACGAAGCCGATAAGATGTTTCAGATGGGTTTTGAAGAAGAAATGGATCAGCTAATTTCATTGATGCCAAAAAAGAAGCAGGTGGCTTTGTTTTCTGCTACTTTAAATGATAAGGTAGAGGAAATGAAGAAGCGTTTGGGTATTGATCCGGTTTTTGTGGAAATTGATCGGGAAGAGGTTGATTTGGATAAGATCACGCAAAAAGCCTATCTGGTCAATGCAGAATCCAAAGGGCCTTTTTTACGATATCTCATCAAGGAAAACAAAATGGATCAGGTGCTGATTTTTGTTTCCTCGAAACGTACTGCAGATAATCTGGTAGAAAAATTAAAGAAAAACGGCATTCCGGCTCGCTCCATTCATGGCGAAAAGGCTCAGGGAGCCAGGACAAAGAGCTTGCAAGGCTTTAAGAAAGGAGATGTGAAAGTGCTGGTAGCTACAGATCTTATCGGACGTGGAATTCATATTGATGCACTTCCTTATGTAATTAACTTCGAATTGCCCCGCTCTCCTCTGGATTATGTGCACCGGATAGGAAGAACGGGTAGAGCAAATGAAACCGGAGAGGCTATAACTATTCTATCTGACGATGAATTGCAGCATTTTAGGGTTATCCAGAAAAAAATGGGTAAACGTGTCGAGCTGGAAAATGCGACAGAGGTAAATCTGCATGGATATTGACCGGAATAATTAAAAATACTGAGATGCAGGAAATACATCTCAGTAAGTACGTTTCTTAATCTCTGGCAATAAACCTCTTTGTTATTGGCGAGTACGAATCTCTCTTACTTATTTAACAAAAAAGATAGCTGATGCAAGGTTTGTTCTCAATCTAGTTTCTTGTAAGC
>JAQVBK010000075.1 GCA_028690365.1 Candidatus Cloacimonadota bacterium | reverse complement strand
CCTATGCACATATAATAATGTCCGTCCATTGCTACATCACATGCAAAGTTATCTCCATATTCAACCACATGGTTTTCTGGCCAGAGTGTGTGCAATAAACGGAACTTGGCATCAGTACAAACACCGTAATGATAGGCTATACCGACCTGATAGTCTGCCGGTGGTGAGCCATCAGGATAGTAGCGTCTCTGCCCTTCATTGGAAATTAAGAGAGCAGTTCTGAAAACATCGACTCTTGCACCAAAGTTTGAACTCTGTTGAGGGTCAGGATCATAAAAGACATGTTCTAATTCAATTCCCAAAGAATGAAAATAACTGAATGCCGCTCCATAATGAGACATCGAACCACCGCCACCGGTATGTTTTGGTGCTCCTACAATAATTCTGCTTCCCCAAATAGCAACATCATTGCCAAAGTGATCGTTTAAATCAGCATCTTCAAATGGGGCTTGTAATTTTTTCCGGAGATGCCAAACTCCATCAAACGGATAAAGTAGATATGCTGCCCCGGTATTTGTTTTCACTTGAAATGGCGGGTCGGGATCTTTGATATCAGCATAGAGTGCGCCAGCAATTATTCTGTTACCCCAAACATCCACTGACCAACCTAGTTTATCCTGAAACTCAGCTTCTTCATCGACATAGGCGGTCCATTTGTCGTAGAATGTCCATACTCCATCAATATTTTTCCAGGTGTAAATGGCACCCGCATCTGTTCCTACCAGAGGTTGGCTCCCATTTTCACTATCATCCAAAGGTGCACCAACAACAGCCCATTTATCATTAATAGCTACAGACCAGCCAAAAGTGATATTATCATCTTCAGTCTCATCAATTTCCGGCGCTTCAGCCGGATCTAGTGTTTTGATTAATTCCCAGCTATATTCCAGGGTATTGGGGTCTTGCTGTCTTCTGAAGATAAATGCCTTTTCGTTTGTAGTTCCGCCGGGTCTGCCAACTATGAGTAAATCTTCATAGAGGTCAATTGATACGCCAAAGTAATCTCCAGGACCAGCAGACACAGGAGAATAAACATAGTCTTCTTCTCCCCAATTGTTTTCTCCACCAAGATTTCGGTTGTAAATCATAACTCCGCCGGCAACGGTATCATGAACATATTTTGAAGTTGCAAGGATATCACCGTCTAGTTCGACCCGGTATCCAAGGTTAGTTCCTGCAATATTGTGTTCGATTTTGTGAGTCGGCAGACAGTAAATTATTTCTATCAAATTGAATAGAACGAAAAGAATAGTAATTTTATTCATAAGACCTCCTTTCCTCCAAAAAGTAAAAGTGTTAACAATGAAAATCAACATTTCAAGTAATTGAATGGACGTTATAACTATCACATTGACATCTAATTAATAAATATTTGTGAATTAAATTCAAGGCACTTGTTTCATTAGCTCACTGTCTGTCAACTTTTTTTATTTTCTAAAATAGTGAATTGAGATTGATGACAATAGTTGATCGATGTCAAAATTTCCAGAGATTTCTCAGTTTTAAACCGGATTACTCAAAATAATCATAATGATTTTTTTCAGTTTGTGATTGAAATTGAAAGATTATCTAAACGGAATTGTTTTAAAAATCCAAAGAATAGTTTTCAACAAAAAGGAAAATTAAATTGACAATAGAAACAGTGAAACAAATTAAGCGACATCATTTAATAGCGATATATAGTATTATAGGACAATACGTTAAGGCGGTAATGTCTAAAGAATGACTAAAAAAACGATCTGCTATTATCAAAAAAACAAAAGAGGTGAAAAAATGAATTCCAAAGTAAAAAACGGTTTTTTGTTAGTTGTTATGTTATTCTTAACTGTTTGCGTTTATGCGCAAGATAGTAGTGAGATTATGAAGTATCTTGAAAGTACGGTAGAACACAATTACCGATATATTGACAATCCTGCTTTCAGTGAAGTATCAAGTCTGGAACTAATTGAAGTCCGATTAGACTTAAACTTCAATAACGATGAATATGGATCAAGTTCAATAAGCAGTTACTTAATAAAAAATGAATCAGAGTTTATAAAGATTCCTTCACTAGGTAGTTTGATTGAAATGCCTGAATTCTACCAAAGCATTAGAAAAGATTTTAAACTCAAAACACCTGAAGACGGTTTAGTGTTTCAAACAGCTTTGGGTGTTATAAGCGATGATGAACGCAACGAAGGTTTTTTTAATGTCGACACTAAATGGTATTTTATTCGAAGTGAGTTTTTTGGAAGATATTATATAGTCCAGACAGACACAGATGGCAGTATTCTTTCTGTCAAATATTCAAAAGGAATTGAATCAGATATCCCAGAAGAAGTACATTATTCTAACGAAAGAAAATCGTATCAGAATCAAGAGATTTCTGAAATAGATGAAAATACACGGGAACAGATATCTACAAGTTTAAAAAAATATATAGAGTATAAATTTGAAATTGAAGATAAAGAATCAGAGAACTTCAAAAAAGTATCAGCAGCAAAATTATACAATGCGACGTTTACAATTATTGAGATAAATGGTGATGAAAAATATGAATCATCATACTGTGTAGATTTGATGACATATGATGGGAAGATATTTAGTTCAACAAAGATTTGGGTAACAGATTTGTTCATTGAAAGTACAACTCCTGTCTTTAAACTGAAGAAGGACACTGATGCTGAATTGTTTCAGAATTTCCTGAATGAGATGGAATCGAACAGTAGCAATGTACGTTTTTACCAGAAAGATGATTTGTGGTTATTTGTACGTGATGATAGCTTTGGAGAGGAAAATGGCTATATAGTAAAAACCAACAAAGAAGGGAATATTACGCAAATCGCACATTCCAATTTTTCTGAATCAGATATTCTGCGTTTTCGTATGCAAGACCCTGATTTCAAAGTTGATTATGGTTTTCTTCTGAAAAGTCCAACTGAGACTACTTTCAGATATGATCAAGATGAATTGATTATTGCTGAAGAGCGTGGTGAAGTTGAATATATAGAAGTTGTAATCGAGTTTAACGAGCAAGCTGTAAATGCTGTTGGCGCTTGGATTATGACTCGTTTTAATGGTCAGAATTACGGTGTTTTGGCAAGTTCAAATATGGAATCTCCCTTTACTGATAATATTCCGGTGATCTCTCTTCCCAAAGGTAACAACAAAATTGAGTATCTACTGTTGCCCCCTGGAGAAGAAACCGACAAAACATTTGGTTCTGTTGAATTTGAGATAATTATTGAATAAAAAAA
This sequence comes from Candidatus Cloacimonadota bacterium, assembly GCA_028690365.1. Lineage (GTDB taxonomy): Bacteria > Cloacimonadota > Cloacimonadia > Cloacimonadales > JAQVBK01 > JAQVBK01. Next base: position 9,395 of record JAQVBK010000075.1, on the reverse strand, counting down.
CATGACATGAAATCTCTTTCAGACTAAGTGGGTTTTATCCAAAAGATAATCTCAATGGTTTTGAAGAAATACCGCATTTGAAAATATGCATTTCAGCCCGTGACTGAATATTTTTAGAGTGAAGATTAGAAATTGTTTGCAGAGAGAGTTTTCTTACTCTCTTTTCAAACATTTTTATTGTGAGGGTATAAAATAGAAAATGATTTTGTGAAAAAACTATACAGAATTGTTGATTCTGATTCTATTCTCTTCATCAACATAATCAATGATTCAAACTTCATATACTTCCATTTCTTACAAACTAAAAAAAATCTGATTAATAATTTTGTTATGCACAATAGTGCATTATATTCTCTTCATTAAAAGGAGTTAAGTATGTCGCGACCCAAAAAAATGAGATTGGTAAACCGACCGCCTATCTATACTTCATTTAAGCCTATAGGAGTTAGAAGGGGCGATCTTGAGCAGATTCCTCTGTCTCTTGATGAATTCGAAGCTATCAGATTGGCTGACTTTCTTGGCAAAGACCACTCTGAGGCTGCAGAAGAGATGGAAATATCACGCTCTACATTTACCAGACTTATAGAAAAGGCACGTCAGAAAGTTGCCTGTTTTATCATAGAAGGTAAACATCTCTTTATAGAAGGTGGGGATATTCATTTCCGCGGAAATATCATCCATTGTCAGCATTGTGGACATATGTTTAAAACGGGTTTTGATGTAGTAACAACAGTGTGTCCGGCTTGTGGTTCGCATGAATTGCTGGATCTTGCCGGAGGATTTGGTCATGGCAAATGTTGCCGTGGCTCACACAGAAAATTTGGGAGGTAATTATGCCAAGAGGAGACGGAACAGGACCAGACGGAAAAGGTCCAAAAACAGGAAGAGGGCTCGGGAAAGCCATCGGTAATATTATGGGAAGCGGTCGGGGTCAGCCCCGAGGTCAAGGGGCAGGAACCAATAAAGGAGTTAACCAGAATCGCGGTGGCAATAGAAGAAATCAAAATAAATAGGAGGAATTATGCCAAGAGGAGATAGAACAGGACCAAATGGGATGGGACCAATGAGTGGTAGAGGAATGGGATACTGTAACGGTTTTGCTGTTCCCGGTTATGTAGGGAATTTTGGTAGAGGAATGGGAAGAGGAATGGGAAGAGGATTCTACGGAAGAGGATATGGTTTCGCCAACAATCCTTACTACGCTAATCCCATGCCGGTTTATGAAGCCAAAAACGAAAAAGCTGTTTTAGAGAACGAAGTAAGTATTCTTACTAACCAGCTTGAGAATTTAAAAAAACGGTTATCCGAACTATCGGATAATGATTAAATTATGGCAGAGGTAATCCTCTGCCGGATTTTAATATGAGACATAAAAGAGGATATCGCTACAGAAGATGCCAGACTTTTACCGGAAGGGGAAAATTATTGCCATCGCTGATAACCGGTGCTATAAGTTTTATTTTCAAAGACCTTATAAGTGATAAGAGTAATATAAAACTAGCAATCGGGAGGATATTCGGAAGAAATCGGGAAATAAGCAATAATGAACGCAAAGTTATTAATGCAGAATATAAAATTTTGGAAGATGATAATAAAAACGTCGAAAAAATAGAAAAGGGAGTAAAGTAATGAACAAAAAAATCGCAATACCTACTACAGGAGGAATCCTCAGCAGTCATTTCGGGCACTGTGAAAAATTCGCTATTTACGAAGTTGAAAACGGTAAAATCATCAAAGAAGAATTTGTAACACCACCACCTCACGAACCGGGATCGCATCCTGCTTTTTTACGGGAACTTGGTTGTAGTGTCATAATTGCCGGTGGAATGGGCTCTAGAGCACAGGGCTTATTTAATCAGAACGATATAGAGGTTATTATCGGACTAAGGTCAGACAATCTGAAAGGATTGGTGGAAGAATATCTGGCGGGACAGCTTGTCTCAGGTGATAATCTTTGTGATCATTAACGTTGGGAGTAGAATTTGAAAATTGCAATTGCTAGCGGTAAAGGCGGAACAGGGAAAACTACACTGTCCACAAATCTGGTCCACCTTTTGTCACAAACACGGAAAATTGTTTTGACAGACCTTGATGTTGAAGAGCCAAATTCCGGCTTGTTCATTCAGGGAGAGTTAAAAACGCAGCAGGAAAAATTTAAAATGATTCCGCAATGGGATCAGGAAAAGTGCACATTGTGCGGAAAGTGTCAGGAACTCTGTAATTTCCACTCAATAATAAAATTACTTAACAGAATTGTTGTATTCCCTGAGCTCTGTCATAGTTGTTATGCCTGCAGCGAATTATGTCCTGCAGACGCATTGCCGATGATTCCTCAAAAAATGGGAGAATTAAAACATTTTGTGACATTGAGTTTTGACTTTATTGAAAGTAAACTCGATATTGGTCAGGAACAGGCTGTTCCTTTGATTGCACAAACTCTTGAATATGTAGATGCACAATTCGATCCCCAAACACTCAAACTTTTTGACTGTCCACCCGGGACTTCTTGTCCAGTCATTGAAGCAACGAAAGAAGCTGATTTTGTTATATTGATAACTGAACCAACCCCATTTGGATTACATGATCTGAAACTTGCGGTTGAGACAATGAGAGAAATCGGAAAGGAATTTGCCGTTGTTATAAATCGCTACGGAATAGGTAATTCTGATGTCGAATTGTATTGTAATGAAGAAAACATCGAGATCATTTCCCGTCTTCCCAATGATAGACGAATTGCCGAACTCTATTCAGAAGGTAATCATGTTTATAAAGAAATTCCCGAATTTGAAAAAGAGTTGCGAAAGATTGTCAATTTTATCGATCATTTACAAAAGGGGAGTCACTAATGAAGGAGATTGTAGTTATTTCAGGGAAAGGTGGAACAGGAAAAACTTCCATAACAGCCTCGTTTGCTATTTTAGGTGGGAGAGATGTAGTAGTTGCCGATTGCGATGTTGATGCGGCCGATATGCATCTTTTAATGCAACCCGATTGGCAGCATACCGAGGATTTTTTTAGCGGAGTCGCTGCCGTAATTGATCAGGAAAAGTGTATCAAATGTGGGAAGTGCAGGGATATTTGCCGTTTCAAAGCCATTCCGGTCGTTGATAATTGTTACATTGTTGACGGTTTGAACTGCGAAGGATGCGGTTATTGCTATCATGTCTGTCCGGTTGAAGCTATCTCAATGGTAGAACAAAATGTGGGAAAGAGCTACATTTCAAATACTAAAGCCGGAAATCAAATGGTACACGCCCGTTTGAAAAGTGGAGCAGATAACTCTGGTAAGCTTGTAGCCAAAGTTAAGAATGAAGCCAAACTTATAGCTGAGCAAAATAAAAAAGAATTCATAATTGTTGATGGTTCTCCGGGAATTGGTTGTCCGGTAGTGTCATCATTGTCCGGTGCAGACTTCGTGATTTTGGTTACCGAGCCTTCCGTTTCCGGATTACATGACCTGAAAAGAGTTCATGAATTAGTCAAAAAATTCAAGATTTCTGCCGGATGTATTATCAACAAAGCAGATATAAACAAACAGGTTTCAGAAGAAATTAAAGTTTTTCTGGAGTCAGAAAACATAATTCAACTGGCTGATCTTCCCTATGATGAAGCTTTTACTAAAGCAATGACCGAAGGTAAAACAATTGTTGAATGTGGAGAGACTCCTCTGAAAAAGAAACTGGTAGAAGCCTGGGAGAAAACCAAAGAATTTGTTCTGAATAAGAAATAGTGGAGAGTTAAAATGAAAATAGCATTTACAGCGAAGGGAACTGAATGGGATTCTATGATGGATCCACGTTTTGGACGTACAGAATTTATCGTGATTTATGATGAAGAAACAGATCAATTGAATAGTTTTGATAACAGACAAATTGAGGGCGTTGCTCATGGCGCGGGTCCTCAGACGGCTCAGAAATTGTTCGAAATGAATCCTGATGTGTTGATAACCGGAAACGGACCGGGGGGAAATGCCGGCAGAGTATTGGAAGAAGCTAACATGAAAATTTTCATCGGGGCAGGAAGTATGACCCTGAAACAAGCTTATGATGCATATAAAAAGGGAGATTTACAAACAGCCTAGGAGAAGAAAGTGTAATGATTGGGTCAATTGCTTATCACATTATTAATCAGGGAATATACGTTACCAAACGGGGGTTTGGTAACGAGAATGAGGGGAAGGTTGAATGTTAGAATTCAACCCCCTAAAGGTTTGGTGACGAGGATGTAATCTGGGAATATTTTGTTACCAAACAGGGGTTTGGTAACAAGGATGAATGGTAACGAGGATAATAACATTACCAAACGGAGGTTTGGTAATAAGAAGCACAGCGATTTGGGTACGAAAAACAAAACTGCTGAACGGAGCTAAGATGAGAATAACAATAATCTATGACAATACTTCTGTAAATGATAAAATCATTGCAGATTGGGGGTTTTCCTGTCTGGTGGAAACCGGAGAGAAGAGAATTCTTTTTGATACCGGAGGCAACGGAGAAATTCTAATGAAGAACATGAAAACTTTAGGAATTGATCCGCTGTCAATAGAAGACGTTGTTATCTCTCATCCGGATTTTGATCATATAGGAGGATTGTCGCATTTTTTGAATTCCAACAACACTGCTATCTTGCACAATCCTGTTTCGTTTAGAGGAGTTAAATACTCAAATGTTGTTAAGTTTTACTCAAAGCCTACTGAGATATATCCTGGTATTTTTTTGACCGGTGAACTAGATTCCAGAGAACAGTCTCTGGCAGTCAAAACAAAAGATGGTTTAGTATTAATAGTGGGTTGCGGTCATCCTGGAATCAGCAAAATAATGAGAACAATCGAAATTTTTGGTTCGGTCTATGCTATTGTAGGAGGACTGCATGGCTTTGACGATTATAATGAATTATGCGATTTGAAGAAAATTTGTCCCACTCATTGTACGGTTCATAAAGCTGAGATAAAGAGTCTTTTCCCGAAACAATACCTTGAAGGTGGAGCAGGAAAACAAATTGAATTATGAAAATCAGAAAACGTGTAAATGGTATGAAGTATGTCCCATGAAGATTTTTACCGAAAAGGGTTTTTTAAATAAATATTGGACAGAAAAATATTGTTTCAATGATTGGAAAAATTGTGTGCGTTTCCAGATGGAAGAAAAGGGGACTTTTCACCCCGATAATATGCTACCTGACGGAACAATTGATAATGCTCTGAAATAGGAGTTACCATGAAATATTTATTTGGACCTGTTCCTTCCCGCCGACTGGGAATTTCCCTGGGAGTTGATTTGGTCCCTCATAAGGTTTGTAGTTTAAACTGTGTTTACTGTGAAGTGGGGAGAACGACACTTTTGACTACTGAAAGAAAAGAATACATTCCCATTTCAGAAGTTCTTCAGGAGTTGAATGAATACCTGCTTCAAAAACCGGAATTGGATTACATTACATTTTCCGGGCAGGGGGAACCTACTCTCAATAGTGGAATGGGTAAAGTCATTGATTTTATTAAAACTGATTATCCACAGTACAAAATTGCAGTTATAACCAATGGAACTCTGTTTTGGGATGAGAAAGTGCGACAGGAAGTCAGAAATGCCGATGTTATTTTACCTTCCCTGGATGCGGTATCAGATTTGATGTTCTACAAAATAAACAGACCTGCCAAAGGATTAGACAACAGTCGGATTATTGAAGGATTGTCTGAATTAAGAAAAGAATTTTCCGGCAAAATTTTTCTGGAAATTTTTTTGGTTCCCTCTCTTAACGATACTGAAGAAGAAATAGGATTGCTCAGGGAAGCTGTTCAGAAAATAAATCCTGATCTTATTCAGCTCAATACTCTTGATAGACCGGGGACAGAAGCGTTTGTAAATGCAGTTTCTTCAGAAAAGATGCTTCAGATTAAAAAGATGTTCGAACCTCTTCCGGTAGAAATAATTGCCAAAGCGGAAATACGTAAGACAATCCCGGGATACAAGGATAAAATCGAAGAGTTTATATTGGAAACAATTAAGCGCAGACCATGCACAGAACAGGATTTAATTAAAATACTGAATATTCACCCAAATGAACTCAATAAATATTTAAGTGGCATGATTAATACCGGCAAAGTTTATTCAGAAAGATTAGAAAGAGGTATTTTTTTCAAATATTGCCATAAAGATTGATTTAATAAAAAACAGGAGGACTGATGAGCGCAAAACGTATTATAGTAATTGGTGGTTCTGCAGCCGGACCTAAAGCTGCTTCAAGAGCTCGCCGAATGGATGAAAATGCTGAGATAACCATTTATCAGAAGGCTTCAGATCTTTCAATGGCTTCGTGTGGATACCCTTATTATATAGGAGGTTTCTTCAATGATAGGGATCAGTTGTTGTGTTCACCCGCAGGAGTAGTAAGAGATTCCAAATTTTTTTGGAATGCAAAAAAGATTACCACTAAGGTTAAACACGAAGTTACTGCAATTAACCGCAAAGAGAAAGTAATTGAATACATCAATATGGTTACAGGTGAGAAAGGTGCTGCCGAATACGACAAACTTATATTAGCAACCGGAGCTACTCCACGCAGACCTCCAGTTCCCGGCATTGAATTAAAAGGAATTACCACTCTACAGTCATTACCTGATGCAGATTATTTACGTAAAATCAGAGATGAAGGGAAAATAAAAAAAGCTGTTGTTATCGGTGGCGGATTGATTGGTATAGAAACTTGTGAAGCTCTACATCTGGCTGGAATTGAGATTACTATAGTTGAATTGTTACCTCAATTACTGACTTTTTTGGACCAGCAAATGGCAAGATTGGTAGAAAAATATGTTCAGAGTAAAGCCAATGTAATTCTGCAAAACGGAGTTTCTGCATTTATTGGTGAGAATGGACAATTGACTGCAGTTAAACTTCAAAACGGAACAGAAATTCCCTGTGATCTGGCAGTAATTGCAATCGGAGTTGTACCAAATACTAAACTGGCAAAAGAAGCCGGCTTGGATATAGGTAAAACCGGTGGAATACTGGTAAATGATTATATGCAGACTTCTGATCCGGACATTTATGCCGGTGGTGACTGCATTGAAGCAGTGAATATCATTAGCAAAAAACCAGTTCATGCGCCTTATGGTGATCTGGCAAATCTGCAGGGAAGAATTGCCGGAGAGAATGTGATAGCCGGAAATACTGCAAAATTTCCCGGTACCATACAAACAGGAATCTGTAAAGTTTTCGAATATGGCGTAGGTGCTACCGGATTATCCGAACAAAATGCAGTACGAAATGGTTTTACCAATCTTGAAACAGTTGTTAATGCCAGTCTCGACAAACCTGGGTTTATGCAGGGTAAACTTTTGATCACAAAACTCGTGGTTGATAAATCCAGCAAAAAAATACTGGGTGCTCAGGTAATCGGACCGGGAGAAGTAAGCAAACAATTGGCAATCTGGGCAATGGCAATTCAGGCAGGTTTTACTGTAGATCAGATGGTCAACTCAGACCTTCCTTATGCACCGCCATTCTCACTGGCTATCGATCATAGTATTGCTACAGCACACATTATTCAGAATAAACTCAATGGTTTCTTTAAAGGAATCTCAGCAGAAGAACTTAAAGAAAAAATTGAAAACAAACAATCCATATTATTACTTGATGTGCGTAATGCGAATGAATATGAGCAAATGCGACTTGGAATCGGGGAAAAACTTATTCCTCTGGGACAGATAAGAAGCAGGTTGTCAGAATTACCGGAAGACAAAAATGCCGAAATCGTTACTTGGTGTAAGATTTCTTTAAGAGGTTATGAAGCAGCGTTAATTCTTCAGGCAAATGGTTATACTAATGTGAAAGTTTTGGAAGGCGGACTAATGGCGTGGCCTTTTGCCAGAGAGAAATAGATTTGACAATTGTTAATTTGACCGGATATTTTTTAAATATCCGGTTTTTTTATTTATTCTTTACGAACTTTGAAAGTACACAATCAAATTAACATTCTTAACATCTTAAGCTAAAAAGAGTATCTGAAACTGATCATGAACATCAACAGATTAACAGTTGACAAAAAATCAGTAATTATCCAATCAACAAATAATTTCTCAGTTGAAGACTGGATACTTTTGGGAGTATAAGATGATAATATGTGGACAGCTAAAAATTCAAAGATTTTGCTTCATAAACAGCTTTGTCTATGGAAAAGTGTATAAAAATATTCTATTGAAAACAATATTGTGGTCAGCTTTTGTAATCTTTGGATTTCAATTACTTGAAGCTGAAGATATTCAAGTCATCGCAGTAGGTACATTTCGTCCCTTCTATGAAGAGGATAAAAACGGTGAAGTTATTGGTATGACTGCTGATATTGTGCGTGCTACTCTATCTCTGGCGGATATTCATGCTGATATTCATCTCTATCCTTCTCCACGTGCGTTGTCAGTGGCTAAAGAAAATGAAAATGTATTAATTTTTACTATTTTCCGAACTCCTGAGCGAGAAGACCATTTCAAATGGGTTGCCCCTATTACGCCGCCTATAAAATCAGCTATTTTTAAATTATCCAGTCATTCTGATATCAAACTTGAGAGATTAGAGGATGCAAAAAAATACACGATTGGAGTTGTACGGGGAAACAACCTTCATTCGATGTTTTTACGAGAAGGATTTGAAGATGATTGCCAATTAGAACCCGTCACAAATAATGATCAAAACATTCAGAAACTCTTCACTGGTAGAATTGATTTATGTTTAGGACGAGATTTACCATTTGCTACGGAAGTAAAACAGTTGGGCTTCGACTGGAATCAAGTAACAACTGAGTTGGTGTTGGATGAAGACGTGGCATGGATGACATTTAGTGCATCAACTTCCGATAAATTGGTGGAACGTGTACGGAAAGCGTTTGAACAGATTCAAGCTGACGGAACAGTTGATGCAATTATTCATAAGACCTTGAATCGTGTCTTGGAGTAAAATGCATTTTTCTTGTTTTGCGGTTAATAGCTTTTTACTATCATTTTTTGAAACACTAAGAACAGAGGAGCAGATAATATGAATGTTCAAATCAGACGAACCCAAGCAGCTGATTATTATGCAACTGAGAACGTTACTCGTGAAGCATTCTGGAATCTTTATGTGCCGGGTTGTAACGAACACTATCTTTTACACACAATCCGATCGCATGAAGACTATATTGAAGCATTAGACTATGTTGCCGTGGCAAATGGAGAAATCGTTGGTAACATAGTATACACAAAATCACTGGTTAGATCAGTGGATGATAAAATAATTAATACAATAACCTTTGGTCCTATAAGCATTTTACCGGATTATCAAAGAAGAGGTATTGGCTCTTTGCTGATAAATGCTACAAAAGAGATAGTTCATAAAATGGATATTCCGGCAATTATTATCTTCGGTCATCCT
>JAQVBK010000409.1 GCA_028690365.1 Candidatus Cloacimonadota bacterium | reverse complement strand
GAACATTTCCGGCGGCGAGCTTTTAGTCAGGGGGAGAGGCGGGCGGGAAACTTATTTTGCAGGGTCACTTTTTTTGAGTATATTTTTGAACAGGCCGGGCGCCGGTTTGTTTTGAAGGGTTTTCTGAATTCAGGGTTGGTTTGAGTTTCGATGTTTCTTAATAACGGGGTATCGTACGACTGCGGAGCAGGCGGTGAAGTGCGAAATAAATACAAAAACAAAATATTCCAAAACTAAAAACAGAGCAGAGATCTAAAAACTCATGAATTTCTTATCACTTCGAGCAGTATTCCCACAACCTGAGAAGGTACAGGTACACCTAAGATTGCAGTTGATAACACTGGAGTAAGTAATTTGATAATCTCGCCAGAAGTCAAACTTACTATCACATCTTTTGTGACATCTACACTGAAGGATTTCACTTTTTCCTTTAAAACCCCCGGTATCTTTTTGAGATCAGCGAGTTTAGATTTTGCTTCCGCTTTCTCCTTTTCAGGAATATCTGCTGCTTCTATGATTTCTGTAATTGATGAACTATTTTGAACAATTTTCTCACTGAAACGCTTTAAAGCTTCAGAATCTCCCTTTTTCATAAGCTCAAGAATCTGTGATGAAAATTCCCTGATGCATTCCCCTTCTTTGCCGCCAACATCCTTTGAAATTTGTACAAGAAATTCCAGATTCTGCTGAGAATTATCGATTTTTTCATTTATTTGTTTGAGTTCAGCATCCGTACCTTTGAACCCTTTTCCAATTTGATCTTTTATTGAGATACAATCCAATCTTATTTGATCTGACGTTTTTTGAAGATTATCTAAAGTTCCTTTAATTTCTGTCGTGTTTTTAATAATTTGAAGTGGTAAATCTTGTAATATTCTTGTTCTCGTTTTATCCGAATAGTTACAGAGTAACCTATAGAAGTTAGAGGAAAACTCTCCACTAAGTAATAATTTTTGTACTACATTTCTCCAAGATTCGGGATTCCTGTTTTCAAGAAGTGCCTCATGGAAACATTCACACATTTCACAACCCGGTTTATCATCAAATTCATGGAATATCTTGCATGCTTTTCGAACGTTTTCCGCCGCATCTTCATATGATCCTTGTTCAAAACAGAAATCAATAGAATTCATTAAAAAAATATATGCAGAAACTCTATCCTTTACGATTTTGATCTGTGTGCGGTTGGATATTTCCTCAAGTTTTTGTCTTGCCAATTCCAGCTCGTCTTTTCTGAAGATACTTTTTTTCAAAGCATTTTCCAGATGGCATTCAAAGATTGTGTAATCATAATAATCAAGGAAAATGCCATCTTTCTCTTCGTCTTTCCAATCGGATACAAGATTACAGAAAGATTTATTGCCAACTCTCGCTTGGCAGAATTCTTTCATAAATCTGTAAAAAGACATTTTTGTGAGTTTATAAGCTTCATAATATTCAAAAGATGCCTCCGATATTCCCGATTTGTCATCGAGTTCAAGCAGATTGGCACGTATTTCATGAATTCTCGCCATTACGAACTCTTTATACCTTATATCTCGATTATTGATCTTTACTTCTATATCTCCAAGATATTCCCCCCACTTTTCAAGATACTTCTTGTCTCCTGTTTTGTAAAAGTCGTCTCTTAGTAGTCTGTTGAAACTCAACAAAGCGACAGAATAGCTCCATCCATCTCCTAATTCTTCAAGTATTGAAATGCTTTCCAAGTACAGTTTCTTTGATCTGTCTTGATTTTCCTTGCTATTAATGTCGAGTTCTGCAAGTTGCGCTCTTACATAGCCCTCGTTCTCCAACACACAAGCGTAAAATGTGCTTTTTTTGGGAATAATTTTCTTAGCATCATCATAAAAACTTACAGCAGTTTCAAGATTTTCTCTTCTCTTAATGCCCATCTCTGCAAGCATTGATCTTGTAGTACCCTCGTTCATCAACGCAAGGGCATAATTTGAATTTGTTTTGGAGAAGAGTTTTCTAGCGTCACTGTAAAGACTAACAGCAGTTTCAAGATTTTCTCTTCTCTTAATGCCCATCTGTGCAAGCGTCGATCTTGTAGTACCCTCGTTCATCAACGCGCTAGCATAATACGAGCTTTTTTCAGGAATAATTTTCCTGGCGCCACTGTAAAGATTGATAGCAGTTTCAAGATTTTCTCTGCTATCAATATCCATTTCCGCAAGTTTTGATCTCGCACTGCCTTCGTTTATCAATGAAAGAGCGTAATCTTCTACTCTGTCTTCGGTAAATATTTCCCTAAATGCTTTGTAAAAATCGATAGCAGTTTCAAGATTTTTCCTGCTATCAATGCCCATTTCTGCAAGCTTAATGCAGGCAACAGCATCATTTGATAATGCATTTTTGACTTTTTCTTTATTGGTTTCGTAGATGGAAATACACATACTATAATAGAATTTACTGAGAAGAGAACTATTGAGTTCATCTATTCCCTTTAAAGCGTTATTCAGGAAAAATAATCCTTTATTTTCAAGAAAATTGAATAACCTATCAATTTTCTGTGTGCTAAATTGATGAGACATGTAAATAATTCGCGAAAATTCTTCTTTGGTAAAGCCAACTATTACATCAGCAGGAAGATCGTAAATTGTTTTAGCAAACAATCTTTTGTCATTGTTTATAGTAGAGGATTCCAATTGATGCAGGAAGGCTTCTTTATCCATGTAATGCGATATGTTCTAACTTGTTTTAAATTTTGTCAAATTATATGACCTATTGGAAGAGATTTGAAACGATAATTATAGTACAGCAAAG
>JAQVBK010000074.1 GCA_028690365.1 Candidatus Cloacimonadota bacterium | reverse complement strand
TTTGGTTGAGTCATGATCTTCTCCTTGTTCTTTAGTTTTTGTTCAAACCATTAAAACAATGAGTGGGATTTGGCTCAACCTTTTTTTATCAGGCGTCATCTATTTTACACCAACCTTTGAGACACTATCCTTTTTTCATTCATCCCCCACTGATCAAATTACATAGTTATTTACAAGATTTACGAGGACAAAATAAGAAAGAATCTGTCAAGAATGAATTTTTGCTAAAGGGAAACATTCTAGTTTTTTTTAGATCGATATTTAGATACAATTAGATGATGTAAGAATTATAAGCAGGTTATTATAACTGAAGCAATAAATTAAAAAAAAAGCTGCCGAAGCAGCTTTATATTGTATTTAGTACATTCCACCCATTCCGCCTGGCATTCCGCCACCTGCTGGAACTGGAGGTTCAGGTTCTTTTATATCAGTCACAATACATTCTGTAGTGAGGAACAATCCCGAAATACTTATAGCATTCTGAACTGCACTTCTTACAACTTTGGCAGGATCAATTACACCGGCAGAAATTAAGTCTTCAAATTTATTGGTTGCAGCATTATAACCAAAACGATTATCATTGCTTTCTTTCAGTTTTTCGACAATAACTGCACCTTCTTCGCCTGCATTGTAAGCAATCTGATAAGCAGGAACCAGAAGTGCTTTTTTCAGAATCTCAGCACCTACTTTTTCTTCATGAGTAGAGTAATCATCAATATTTATTGCTTTTGCAGCATGAATCAAAGTAACGCCACCGCCAGGAACAATACCTTCCTCAACTGCAGCTCTGGTTGCATGAAGAGCGTCGTCAACTCTTGCTTTTTTCTCTTTCATTTCAGTTTCAGTAGCTGCACCAATTCTGATTACTGCAACACCTTTACTCAGTTTTGCTAATCTTTCCTGAAGTTTCTCCTTATCATAATCTGAAGTAGTATCTTCAATCTGAGCTTTGATTTGTTTAACTCTTGCAGAAAGACTTTCCTGACTTCCTTCACCTTCTCTGATTGTTGTGTTTTCTTTATCAACAATTATCTTCTTTGCTCTTCCAAGATCTGCAATAGTAGCATTTTCCAGTTTTCTGCCGGTTTCTTCTGAAATTACAACACCACCAGTTAAAACGGCAATATCTTCCAGCATGGCTTTTCTTCTGTCACCAAATCCTGGTGCTTTAACTGCTACGATATTAAGAGTTCCTCTTAATTTGTTAATGACCAGAGTGGTAAGTGCTTCACCTTCTATATCTTCAGCAATAATAAGAAGCGGTTTTCCACTTTGTGCTACTTCCTGTAAAAGATTCAGAATTTCCTTCATTACGCTGATTTTTTTATCATACAGCAACACGTAAGGATTTTCCATTTCTGCAATCATCTTATCAGGATTTGTTACGAAATACGGAGAAATATAACCTCTGTCAAACTGCATTCCTTCAACAGTTTCCAGAAATGTTTCCATAGATTTTGCTTCTTCAACATTTATTATACCTTCATTGCCAACTTCTTCCATAGCTTTGGCAATTAATCTTCCGATTTCTTCGTCATTATTTGCTGAAATAGTTGCAATCTGTGCAATCTCTCCAGAACTCTTGATTTCTGTACTGAATTCATGGATTTTATTTACAACTGTTTTAGCAGCTTTTTCCATTCCTTTTTTCAAGTACATTGGATTTACTCCGGCAGTAACATGCTTCAATCCCTCTTCGATGATAGCTTGTGTTAACATAGTTGCAGTAGTAGTTCCATCTCCGGCAATGTCATGTGTTTTTTCTGCAACTTCTTTAACAAGCTGAGCACCCATGTTTTCAAATGGATCTTCCAGTTCAATTTCTTTAGCGATAGTTACACCATCGTTAGTAATAATTGGAGAACCGAATTTTTTGTCCAAAACGACATTTCTTCCACGAGGTCCTAATGTAACTTTAACTGCATTAGCTAACTTATCTACACCAGCCTTTAAAGCAGTTCTTGATTCGTGACTGAATTTTAACTGTTTTGCCATTTTTTCCTCCTTTTCTAATTTAGCAATCTTTAGTTTTGAGTGCTAAAAACAAAACAGCCCAAATATTGTCAACAAAAAAAAATAAATGCCCCGTTTTTTAAAAATACCCATTCCCCATCAATCTATTCCTATGATTATCATTATGTTAACTTGCTTTGGTCAAGAACCTACTCGCTTGAATTTCCCTTGATATCAGCCACAAAGTCTCAGATAAATCAAAAACAAATTACCAAGGATGAATCATCAAGGCGAAAATAGCACAAACACCCGATTTAAAGAACAAAAGTCTTGACGTAAATAACACAAATCAAACTTTTAAGAAAAAATTTCGAGGTATAAATGAAAAACCTGATTTTGAAACAGGCAATGATGAACAAAGTGCTCTATTCACTGATCCCAATTGCATTGTTCTCAGTTTTTTTGTTCGGCTGGCGAGTATTGGCAATTATAACGATTACAAACTTTGTAGCCTTTATCACCGAATGGTTATTCATCCGACAAAAGAAAAATGGCAAAGTCTCAATGGCAGTATTTGTAACCGGCTCGCTCCTGGCATTAAGCCTGCCACCTACAATTCCTTTTTGGATAGCTGCTATCGGTGCAATCTTTGCCGTAACTTTTGGAAAGATGGTTTTTGGAGGATTTGGCATGAACATCTTTAATCCTGCCATTTTGGGAAGAACCTTTGTTTATATTTCTTTCCCGCAGGCAATGACAGTAAGCTGGCTGAATCCATTCACCAAATTCCCCGGAGGATTTGCTTTTTATCAAAAAGCTTCACAACTAACCTCAGCCACTCCCATGATAGACTTTTCCCATTCACAGGAGATGACCCCTTTAAATAATCTGGCAATTGGTACAATAGCAGGTTCAATGGGAGAAACTTCTGCAATACTGATTATTCTGGCAGGGATTTATCTTATTTTGACAAAAACAGCTAAATGGCAGGTAATGCTTTCAGTATTGGTGAGCTTCGCATTATTCAGTTTCATCTTCTACGGAACAAACCCTCTACCACTGCTTCTCAGCGGAGGGTTATTGTTCGGTTCAGTATTCATGATTACTGACCCTGTTTCTATGCCCAAAGATTCCACAGCAATCTGGATTTATGGAATCCTGGTGGGATTTTTAACAGTAATCATCAGAAAATATTCGCTTTTTGTAGAAGGTTTTATGTTTGCAATACTTTTAGGAAACAGCCTGATGCCAATAATCGAATATGCAATTGTTAAACAGAAAAAGATGAAGAAAGAAAAACAATAAAGGAGTACAAGTGAGTAATAATCAAGAAAAATTACCTCTTAACGAAAGAAAACTATTCCCTGTTTTTTTCATACTGATTCTTTCAGTGATCTTCATTACAGTTCTAGCAATTATCTATACTTCAACCCAGCAAAGAGTTGAGAACTTCAGAATCAATACTGAAAAAAAACAAATTCTTAACCTTTTTAATCTGCCGACTGAAGATGTATCTGCATCATTTGAGAAACATGTAAAATTGAAAGAGAAAACTCACAATGGTAATAATTTTCAATACTATGAGATTTTTGATCGAAGTCCTGTTGGTTATGTCTTTAAAATAAGAGGCAACGGATTGTGGGGAAAAATTGATGCTTTTCTGGCAGTAGATATTAAATTTAGAAAAATTATTGGTTTCGACATAATATCTCAAAACGAGACACCCGGTTTAGGGGCAAGAATTACTGAAGATATTTTTAAAAATCAGTTTAATAATAAAATTTTCGTTGATAAAAACAGTTTGATCAAGTTTAGTCTGGTTTCCGAAGAAACCCCTGAAACACAAATGACAGGTAATCAGATAAAACAGATTACGGGTGCCACATCTTCAAGTAATGCCGTTGTAAAAATGATTTATGAACAATTAAAAAAAATATCTGTCATCATGGGCACCAGATATAAAAGCTGAGGTAGAAATGACAAAAAAGGAAATTTTCATCACGAGTGCTTTTACAGAAAACTCAATTTGGAAACAAGTTCTGGGAATTTGCTCTTCACTGGCAGTTACCAATCTAATGAAAAATTCACTCATTATGGGTTTAGGGGTAATTTTTACTCTGGCTTTGTCAAACTTTACGATCTCATTATTGCGTGACATTACGCCTCGTCGGGTCAGAATGATAGCTCAAACCTTGATTATTGCATCCTATGTAATTATTGTTGATTTGTTTCTGAAAGCCTTCATTCCTGATGTAAGCAAACAGCTCGGACCTTATGTCGGGTTAATAATCACGAATTGTATAATTATGGGCAGAGCAGAAGCCTTTGCAGCAAAAAATACTCCTGTCGATTCAGTTGTAGACGGAATTGGAGCAGGATTTGGCTATACTTTTGTTTTATTGATAATCTCTTTGGTCAGAGAGGTTTTTGGGTTTGGCTCAATATTCGGATTCACAGTACTTGGTGGCTGGTGGACCAAGTGGTCAATCATGGTTATGGCACCCAGCGCTTTCTTTGTTCTGGCAATAATGATCTGGATTATAAACGGTCCTATGGCAATCAAACAGAAGAAATAACTTCGGAGGATCAATGGAAATAAATCTCTTCATCCTGTTTATGGCCTCGATATTTACCAGCAATATCCTGCTGACAAATTTTCTTGGAATGTGTTCGTATCTCTCCGTCTCCAAAGACGTAGAATCTTCATTTGGACTAGGCATGGCTGTTTTCTTTGTACTGACGGTAACATCAGCTCTCAATTATCTGGTTTATCATTATATATTGCTCCCGCTTGACATAGTGTATTTGCAATACATAGTTTTTATTGTAGTAATTGCCGCTTTTGTTCAGTTAACAGAAATCGTAGTGGAGAGATTTTCTCCAGTTCTTTATTATAATCTAGGAATTTTCTTACCATTGATCACAGTCAACTGCGCAATTTTTGGTGTATCACTCTTCATGATTATTAGAGAATACAGCTTTATTCAGTCAGTTCTCTATGCCGCAGGTGGTGGTTTGGGCTGGCTACTGGCAATTCTAGCCTTAGCAGGAATCCGACAGAAAATAAAAGAAAAATATGTCCCTGTTGGCTTACTAGGTGCAGGATTGAGTTTGATTATAACCGGAATAATGGCTTTGGCGTTTATAGGTTTTTCGGGTATGATAGTTATACAGTAATTGATTAAACCGAGGTGATTATGCTAATTTTGATTTCAGTGGCAACAGTGTCCGGTATAAGTGCCGGTTTGGCGTTGATTCTTATCCTTGCAGAGGCAGTTTTTGCAAATTATGGTGACTGTAAGATAACAATAAATGATGAAAAAGAGCTTACTGTAAAAGGTGGAGCTTCGTTGTTATCTTCACTGGCCGAAAACAAGGTTTTTATTCCTTCAGCCTGTGGAGGAAGAGGAAGCTGTGGATTTTGCAAAGTAAAAGTAATTTCCGGTGGTGGTCCCTTATTGCCCACAGAAAAACCTTTTCTCAACGCCAAAGAAATGGCAGAGAATATCAGACTTTCATGCCAGATTAAAGTAAAAGAAAACATTAAAATTGAAATACCGGATGAATTATTCAATATCCAACGTTTTACTGCCTCCGTTATCAAAATTGTAGATCAAACCTATGACATAAAAGAAATTACCTTCAAACTCACAGAACCTCAAAAAATCAAATTCAAAGCCGGTCAATATGTGCAGTTGGAAACGCCCAAATACAAAGGCAACAACCAAAGAGTTTCCAGAGCTTATTCAATATCAAGTCTACCGGAAGAAGATGACATAATACAATTGATCATAAGGAAAGTCCCCGATGGTATCTGTACTACATACGTTCATGAATACCTAAAAGAAGGAGATACCGTTAACTTCGTAGGTCCATTTGGCGATTTCTATATAAGAAACACTGATGCTGAGATGATTTTTATAGCCGGAGGTTCCGGAAAAGCACCTATTAAATCTATGGTGGGACATCTGAAAAATCTCAACTCAACCAGAAGAATGGTCTATTTCTTCGGAGCAAGAACAATGAAAGATTTATATCTGACTGAACTATTTGAACAAACTGAAAAGGAAATGGATAATTTTGTCTACGTTCCCGTACTATCCAATCCTGACGAGAACGACAAATGGACAGGAAGAACAGGATATATTCCAGCTTATTTTGACGAATTCATTACAAACCCCCAAAACACTGAAGCCTATCTTTGCGGTAGTCCTGCCATGATCAATGCAGTACAGAAGGGATTGATCGAAAAAAGCGTACCAAGAGAAAAAATCTATTATGACAGTTTCAGCTAATCCACATAAAAGAGGTCACAAATGAAAGAGACTCCCATGGAAATGAAAATCAGGAGTAAGATGCTCCCAGGTAACCTTACCCGAGATGGGTTCTTGGGTGACGACACCCGGGAATTGAACGAAATCATTGCTGATGATGAGAGACTTTTAACCAAAATTGGAATCACCGCCGATGAAATTGCTGACAGACTTGAATATTTCTATGATGAAGCTTATAATTCATTTGAAGAAGAAATTATTATTGATAAAACTTATAAAATTAAACTACTCTCTGTCAGGGGAAAAATACTTTGTCCATTTTCGCATCCTGCCGGTTTTCCAAAAGGTATGATTACGTTTACCAATTTGAAATATAATGAAGTTTTGGAATGGACTCCACTGAACATTCACATGATTCGGGATCATCATTTCTTTGAAGGTAGAAATTCAACTCACAGACTCGATCCTGAAATTTGTAAAAAATTACTGTTTTAAATATGAAAATCTGCTTTCTTATTTTATTATCCCTTTCCCTCGCTTCACTTCCTTCTTCAATTTTTCCTCAGGGAATCGAGTTGAAAAAGCAGCAACTTCAGGAGCTGGAAAAAAAACTGGAAGAGACTGAAGAGTCTATTAAGAAAACTCAACAAGAAAAGGATAAAACCCAGAAAACATACACTAAGAATTCAGGTAAGCTCAAAGAGGCTGACAAAAAAATTAAACAACTCGCCAAATCTGAGAAATCAACGAAGACTGAGATTGACAAAACTGTTGGTAGGATTAATGAGAGAGAGAATCAGATAAAAGCCCTCAATCGAGATACTGACAAACTTTTCCTCAGCTTATTCAAAGAAAAATATTTCAAAGAATCAAACTCATCTGATATTTGCTATTCTAATACTCTGGCGCTGGCTATAAACAGTGCAGCATCAGCCCTGAACAAAATCCTTTCTGACAAAGAAAAACTTGAATTGAAGAGAAACGAAACTGAATCAAAATACAAATCCATAGTCAAAAATAAAGAATCCGAGAGTAAGAAAAAAGAGAAGATTTCTTCAGAGATAAAAAAACTCAAAACAAACATCGAAAAGCTGGAAAAACAGGAGAAAGAAATCGTTTCTGTTTATGAGACATTGAAACAAGATGCAAATGAACTTCAAACATTACTCAATCGGTTATTGGTGGATGATTCTGTAATTAACAATTCATATTTATTTTCTTCAGATAAATTGATTTGGCCTGTTATTGGTAAAATATGTAGGGAGTTTGGAGAAATAAAAGACAGCGCAACTAAAACAACAATTATCAATAATGGCATTGATATTGAAGTTGAAGAAGGAGCCGGCGTAGTAGCGGTAGATAATGGGATAGTAGCTTTTTCTGAGTGGTATGCCGGAGCAGGCAGACTTCTGATAATTGATCATCAAAACGGATATCAGTCAATCTATTCGCACAACAGCAGTTTACTGGTTTCAAAAGGTGATCAGGTAAAGCGAAATCAGGTTATTGCTCTCACCGGAAGTACTGGAAACGTCGATAGACCAGTTCTGCATTTTGAAATCAGAAGAGACGGCAAACCGGTAGATCCCCTTGAGTATCTGGAGTAATTGTAGAAATCTTTCATATTTGGAGTCATAAATGAATTTTAAACATTTTATACTTGGAACCGCAGGTCATGTTGACCATGGAAAAACATCTCTAATAAAAACCCTTACCGGATTTGACTGCGATACACATAAAGAAGAAAAGCTCAGAGGTATAACAATCAATCTTGGGTTTACGCACATAAAACTACCGGATGGTAATTCATTAAGTATTGTGGATGTTCCCGGACATGCTGATTTTATCGACACAATGATTTCGGGAGCTTCCGGTATTGATTTTGTTCTATTTGTAATTGCTGCCGATGAAGGGATTATGCCTCAGTCCAAAGAACATCTTGAAATCCTGCAACTTCTTGGTATAAAAAAAGGTATTATCGTGTTAAGCAAGTCAGATCTCACTGATAAAGAATTCAGATCCCTGGTAAAAGAAGATATCGCCATTTTCACATCAGACACTTTTCTGGAGAATTGCCCTATCGTAGAATTTTCTGCTGTAACAGGCGAAGGAAAGGAATCTCTCATCAGTGAAATTGTGAAACTGACTCAGACAATACCAGAGAAAAATTCAGAAGGACATTTCAGAATGAATATAGACCGCATCTTTGTGTCGCAGGGACACGGTACTATTGTAAACGGTTCAGTACTTAGCGGTTCTGCAGATAAAAGCAAAGAACTGTTCCTTCTACCCGGTGGTGAAAAATTCAGAATTAGGAGAATAGAAAGACACGGAAAGGAAGTCGAAAATATTCTGGCAGGAGATCGTGCCTCAATAAATCTGGTTGGATTAAAGCGTGAAGAGATTGAAAAAGGAATGATTCTATCTGAAAAAGATATAAGAACTACTAGATTAATTGATGCCAAAATATCACTTTTCAAAAATCTGACAGCTTTACCTCTATGGAGTCAGGTTATTGTCATCATCGGTACTAATCGTTTAATTGCCAAGGTACACATTCTTGATGACGATGAAATCAAATCGGGCGAAAATGGTCTCGCACAGATTTATTTCAATAAGCCAATAATTGCCTTACCAGGAGATTGTTTCATCATCAGGAGCTCTTCCGATGATATTACCTACGGAGGTGGTCACGTACTTGATCCCTATCCACTTCATCATCGACGCAGACGGAAAAAACAGGTCGAGTTAGTAAAACAAAGAGCTTCCGGTGATTTCATTGATCTGATTGCAGTTGAAGTCAGAAAAAACATTACTCCGTTGACTTTTAATGAGATTAAAGAAAGAAATATTTTCAATAATGATTTTTCGGAGGATCTTATAAGCAAATTGCCTGAAGATATAAGTTGTATCAGATTTGAGAATACCTATATCTTTCTGAAAAAAGAGAAATATCTTTCCATCTGTCAGGAAGTTATAAAAACATTGGAAGCCAAACACGAAAACGCAAAAGAGAGTGATGAAGGCAAAACGTTTCTGGAATTATCAGGAATCTTTGGAAAAGATCAATCAGAGAACAATAAAATACTTTTAAAAAGAGTCTTATCTGACCTTTTAGATTCGAAGAAACTGAAAATGGTAAATAATACATATGCTCTCTATTCTCACAAAGCCAGCCTAGAAGACAAACAGCAGCAATTAATAAACGCCGTTTCCAAGATCATTCTTAATGAAGGTAAACTCATTACAAAGGAAAAGGTAATTGAAGCTGGCATAAATCAGAAAATTCTCAGAAAGGATATAGAGTTTGCTATCAATTACCTGTTCAAAAATCATGGCATCTATTTTTCCAATAATACCATCATACACATAGACATTATTAAAAAGTCCATCAGCATTGTTGAAAAATTCGCAAAAAATGGAATTGCTGTAACACAATTCAGGGACAACATGGGAATCAATAGAGATAATTCTGTTATAATTCTGGAATTCCTTGATTCATTGAAAATCACTACCAGAAAGGATAATCTGAGATTTCTTCTGCCCGGTTACACAGAAAAAATAAAGTAAATTATTTTTAAGAACTCCAAGTCAGAGAATATTTGTTTCGCTGTAATTTATTGGATTTTGTTGGTTTTGAAATATCTTTTTCCTGTTGATGTTCTTATCGTAAATCTATTTATCAGAAAATTCAGAAGTACCCTTGGGAGGGATAGTTCATGAGAAATTTGATAAATTTGAAGTTTCCTTTTTTACATTATATCTTCATTCCCCTGATGTTAACAATATTTCTAATCTTATGCTCGCAAGATACAATAATTATCCGCGTTGCAGATTTCCCACCTCAATATTATCGAAACAGCAATAATGAATGGACAGGGCTTGATGTAGAATTGGCAAGAACATTGGTAGAAACTGCCGGCTTTACTCTGGAATTTGTTGTGTTACCATGGTCAAGAGCTTTACTGGAAATAGAACAAGGAGAAATCCATATGATGATGAATCTTTCTATAAACGAGGAGAGAAAAGAAGTCCTTTTCTTTATTGGACCAGAAAGAATAAACAAAACAATTCTAGTGGTGAAAAATGGAGATGAAAACTTAAAAATAGACTCAATTCCAGATTTGTTAAAGATAGCAACTGAAAAAGGCAAAAAATTCGGTATTCAAAGAGATGCTTTTTATTCTGAGGAATTTAATAATCTATTGAAAGACAATAAGTTCGCAGTTAACTTCAATTTTGTTCCTGAAGCCAGATTGAATCCTAAGATGACTTCTGCAGGCAGAATTTTGGGATTCTTTGAGGACTCAAATTCGGTAAAATATCAACTGGTTCACAATCCGGATTATAAAGATTTGGCAATACATCCATTTGTTCTTTCTACACAGGAAGTCTATTTTGGCATAAGTAAAAAGGGAGTATCGGATGAAACTCTGCAAAAACTGGAACAGACTTTTGATGAACTTGAAAGAGATGGGATTTTAGAAGAAATAAGAAACAGAAAGTGGCAATAAACTAACTCAACAATGTATAATCCATTATTTTATAAGTTTTTCTTTCTTTATATTTAAGAATTACATCTAAGCAACAACCTGAAGGGAGTATATTGAAATTTTCAACATATTCCGCTAACTCATTTAACTGGGCTTCTTTAATTAGCAGAATCGGAGTCGGATTATCCTGACCGAAAGGCTTGAACTCATTAAAAATATCTGTATTAAATTGCACAAAATCTTTCCATGAAATTACCGCATCAACACATTGGGAAACGCTAAATTCTTTTCTGGTTGGATGAGAATTGACATAATCAATAAACTCTGTTTCGATTTCAGCTTTACGGTTTGAGTTTGCTGTGAAACCCGCTGCTTTTGTATGTCCACCGTACTGAATAAACAAATGTTCCAATTCGTTAAACATCTTCATAAGATCAAATCCATCACTGCATCTTGCTTCACAGATTAGCAGTTCGCTTTTCTCCTTAATTACAAAAACAGGTAATAAAGTCTTGGCAGCTAACTCAGAAGCAATCATTCCCATCGTAGACTGCTCGATAACATCAGAGTCATCCAGATAGAAAATACCTTCTGCCTTTTGAGGGACTGCAAATTTTTTTACAAATTGATTAGCCTGATCTATAGAGCTTTCAAAATTCTTTTTTTCCAGTAGCAATTGTTGCAAAATACTGTCTCTTGCTTCTTTGGGCGATATCAGAAGCTGTAGAGCTTTGTGATTTCCATCTAAATCTCTGCCATTAGAAAGAAGTTTTATAAAGTATGAAACAATCTCTGATACATCATCAAAATCGACTGCCGGCATACCATTTCGGAGATAAGACAACAATTCATCCTCATTATCCCTCCAATCTTTGTATGCCTTCCTGACTATCTGCCAGTTAAAACCAGTCAGCGGTACACGATCAGCAATACTGCCCAAAGCAATCCAACTCATATATTTTCCCGGTACTTTGAGTGACTTGAGTTCTGATATTTTACATATCAATAGATATGTAACAGTGACTCCCGCAATCATATAAAAAGATGATGACGGGTCTTCTCTTTTAGGGTTAACAATTGAATGTGCGCAAGGTAGATTTTCTGGTACAATGTGGTGATCAGTAATAATGACCTGAATATTTGCTTTTGACAAAACTTCAACAGCATCATAAGATTTTATACCACCATCAACCGTTATAACAAGATCAAATTTACCTTCAATGACTTTCTTTGTAAAAATTGGTGACAAACCATGATTTTCAATGATTCTATTGGGAATATAGCAAAAGTGGTTTTTGCTTCCCAGAATTCTGAGAAAATCATATAGTATGTATGTACTGGTAATTCCATCCATATCATCATGTCCAAAAATCATGATTTTCTCAGCATTGTTAACCGCATTTATTACGCGCTTGGCTGATTTTTTAAGATCAGTTAGAGAATCCAACGATGGAATCGAGAAGTTTGTTTCTGTCAGAAATTTTCGGCTGTTAATAATTTGACTTCTTATGTTAGCAGCAGATTCAGATTTACTGTTCAAGAATTGTCTCATGTTTTAGTCAGTTTTTGGAATATCCCTGTGTCCGGTTCTTCTTAATCTTTTTGCCAGCAAATCAAATCCTGAGGTTCCAAAGGAGAACATCACCGTATTATCTTGCAGACCATGTTTATCTAAATCACCTCTCTGCAGATAATTAACCGACAAATCAAGATATTTTTGTGTTGATTTTATAGGTATTGATAAACCAAATGTAAAAGATCTTTCATTCACTGCAGAATTATTTACTTCAAAAGGCAATTTACGAAAAGAGAATCCCATTCGCAGAGGAATTTGTTCATACCACTGTCCAAAACCCCAGATTGGATCATATGCTACACCAAAACCAACTTTGTATGAATTAGTAAAAACTCCATTATCCGTTGCTTCCCAATTTTCATAATGGATGTCCGCAGAAGTTTTAAATTTTGATTTGAATCTATACGTCAAACCTACAGAGTAAATTTCCGGTATCTCATGTTCAAATGTATCCAAAATTGTACGTTTATTAACAGCTATACCATTTCT
>JAQVBK010000073.1 GCA_028690365.1 Candidatus Cloacimonadota bacterium | reverse complement strand
TTTTTCCAATACGTCATTAACTCTATCCATAGATACGTTCATTGATTGAACTTGATCCCACAAACTAACAAATCCCATTAGTGGTCCCATCACAGAGCCAATAATAGAATTAAAAGCCATCAGCTCACCCAGAGACATAGAACCATTTATAACCTGATTTGCACCATACCATAAAATTACTATTGATGAAGCGGTATTGATAATCTGAGATGAAACTCCTGAGATTAGGCCAATCTTAGCAAGATGAAAATTTTTATTCACCATTTTTAAATAGCGTTCTTCCCATTTAGTTCTGATATTCCACTCAATATTGGAAGCTTTGATTGTCTCAATGCCCTGAATAGATTCAATCATTAACGAGCTCTGCTCAGCATTTACATCAAACAATTCGTTATTGAGTTTTTTAAAAATCGGAGTAAAAACAATTGTCTGCGCTATAAAGAAAGGACAAAATCCCAGAACAATCAGACTCATTTTTGCATTGTAAGAGAACATCATATTTATGTAAACAATGAACATCAGCAGATTAAGGATTGTCGAGATGATAACATTGGTTAGAATTCCACGAATATTACTATTCTCACCGAATCTGGTAAGAATATCACCGATTTTCCTTTTATAGAAGAAATCCATCGGCATACTGAGCACATGTTTATAGAATTCGGCAATCATCCTTAGATCGATCTTCGCAGTAATATGAGCTGCCAGAAATTGTTGAACGGCACTGGTAAAAGTCTGGAAGAAAGCAATCAGTACCATTCCCATAAGCATCATGTTTAGCAGGCTAACATTTTTGTAAACAACAACATTGTCCACAATGCTCTGCAAAAACAGTGGAGAAGCCAATCCTAAAACATTCAGAATCATCGCACCCAACAGAATTTCGAAATAGAAAAATCTGAAAGGTTTCAAATATGCCAGGAATTTCCAAACCGGTTTTTTATCTGGTTCAATTTTATGAAGTTCTTCGGTCGGTTCAAGTTCGATAGCGTAACCTGTCCAGTTCTCCAGAAAAACTGTGTGGCTAATCTTACGATATCCCACTGCTGGATCGGCAAGATAAACATAACGGCTATCGATTTTATAACAGACTATATAGTGGAATCCCTGCCAATGTATGATGCACGGAAGATTTATCTTAAACAATCCCTTTATAGTGGATTTAACTCCTCGTGCTCTGTAACCTAGATTTTCTGCAGCCCGGCAAACAGCAGTCATTGAGGCTCCTGCTGTAGTCACATTAGCCATTTCTCTTACTTTTCCCATAGATAGATGTAATCCGTAGAATCTGCTCAACATAGTGAGACAGGCAGCTCCGCAATCGGTTTCATCGTGTTGTCTCAGCCAGGGAAATTTCTTTACTCCATTAATTGCCTCTTTTGAGATATTTATCCGATCATCTTCCTCATATTCCTTATCTGCAGAATATTCCATTTTTCTTACTTCGTTGGTGTACTCAGTAATTCGATCAGAAAGCAGTTTGTTCAAAGATTCATTAATGCGAATAATCCTGAGAAAGTGTTCATTAGGAATCTCCAGCAGAAGTGATTGTCTGATTGTTTTTGCTTTATAAATTTGATTTTTCTGATTATATGCTCCAATTTCACCAAAATAATCTTCTGATTCAGCATTTCCAATCAATATTTCTTCTTTGAGTGTTTGATAATAAATTTCGACTATTCCATTAATAATGTAAAACAATGATGTAGATTTGGAATCTGACTCAAACACAACCTTGTCTTCATCCATCTCAATTAATCTGACATCTGAAATGAGTTTCCTGAACCATGTTTCATCAACTCTCTCGGTTCCGATAATTTTGTATAAAATTTCAGTAATTGTATGTTCCGTAATATTCTTTTTTAATTTTTCACTTAATTGTTTTACTGAGTCTGCAGAAGTATCCAGTTCTAAAACATTGCAATTTGAGGAACAGCTTACTGTGTATTCCCATTGCATTGGTCCAAAAAATGACTCCTGCCCGATAAAATCGCCGGTTTTTAGCTTTTGAACTGCTACAATTTTCCCTTTAATCTTCTTTTTCAGTCTTATTGTTCCCGAGACTACCATAAAAAATCTGGAAGCAACATCACCTTCCTGAATAAGATCAGTTGATACCTGAAGTTTTTTCGTAATACACTTCTCTGCCAGTATTATGAAATCTTCATAGTTCAAAGGTCTAAAGATAGGAATTTTAACAAGTTCCTTCACTACCAATTGTAATTTAGATGGGATTTTATCCAGGTCAACAGGCGGTTCAAGAGGTTTTTCATTAGCAAATTTATCTTCATTGACTGTTTGATAAATATTATCAGCTTTTCCTCCCAGTTTTGCAACAATGTTTGATAGAATCGGCAATTCGGTATTTATCACCAATAATCTGGAAGGAGCATTAACCTTTATGGAATAAACATTTGGTTCTGATCCTGTAAATAAGTACTCATTGCAATATTCACCTCTGGATATCTTAGAAATGGATTTGTCATTTTCGTTCTTTATTCTCAGAACTCCTCGTACAACAAAAATGAATTTCTCTGAGGTCTGACCGTAATCTGAGATACGATCTCCTATTGAAAATTCTACAAGGGAACTATTTTTTGCTAAAACCAGTTTGTCGCTGTCTGACAAGTTTTGAAACAAATCAATCGAATTTATGTATCTAATTTTTCTTCTTAAGATAATTTCATTCATTGTACACCTTACTGATTATCTCTAAACTTATCAAAGAATTTTGATAACGGAGAAAATACTAATTCGATAAGACGTTTTTTACCAACGATAATTTCCGAGATACCCGAGTAACCATATTTAATTTTTATCTTAGGGTTCTCAACCGTAAATCCAATATGGACTTCGTAAGCATTTCCCAGACCGCTGATTTCTTTTACATCTGAAGAAATATAAATTACTTCTCCGAATTGCACTCCGTACTCCTGATAAGGATATGCATTGAACTTTACAGTAGTTGTTTGTCCTATTTTCAACTTGCTAATATCAGCCCCGGAAACATACATCAGTCCAATAATGGGGTAATCATCTCTGATGATTTTAGCCAGGGGAGTTTGTCGCTGAACGTAATCATACAAATCCACATAAATTTCACTTATTATCCCCTGATACTTACTGGAAACCGAGTAGATATTTTTCTGATAATCTACTCCTGACAGTGAATTCATTATCTCGCTTTTGTTATCGGCAATCACCGACAGACTATTCGAAATCTCTCTTCTGGTATTATTGATAAACTCAAACATTCTGATAAATTCAGTTTTATAATTCTTCTCCAGTTGTTCTAATTGAATTCCATAAGAATTCATAGTCTGAAGAGAAGAATAATACTCGGGTTTGGCAATAATTTGTTTTTTCAGTAGTTCCTGATTTTCCTTTTCAATTTTACTCCAGTAATCAAAGTCTTTCTTTGTTTTTTCATATTCCGAAACAATCATGTTGATGTTATTCTCTAAAGTTGTAAATTGAATCATAAAATCTGAATCAATTTTTGTTTGATCGGTTTGGTCCGGAGAAAAACTCATTATCTCTTTTTCAAGGAATTCATATCGTGGAATATTGGGCAGAGAAATTTGCAGTTTAGGATTGTTTGTACTTCTGGTACTTTCTGCTTTTCTCATTGCATTTTCAAATTCTCTTAACCAGGCAGCCTGAAGCAGAAGTTGATTTCTCTGATTTGTAAACTGAGAAATTTTGTTTCTGAGGGTAAAGATGTAATCACTTTTTACTTCGCAGATTATGCTGTTGATGTTTACTTTGTCATTGTTATTCACATTTAGTTTGGAAACTGTCCCTTCAAAAGGACATACAATAAGATGTTCTTCACCTCTGGCGGTCAAATAACCTGTAACTTTGATGTTTACCTGAACAAAAAACGAATAGAGTAACGCTGCAGCAAGAACAAAGAAAATTATAAAAATTGGTCCTTTTAATATGAAAGGTATTGGTTTATAAAGAAATTCTTCGCTTGCTTCACTAAGGTGATTTTCATATCTCTTTTCTTCACCGGCTGAGGTTGGTTTGAATTCAAGCATTTTATTCAGGTGCTTCAACTTTAACTGAGTTTAACAAATCATTCTTCCATAGGTCAAACAATCCATCTTTTATAGTCTGCCTAAGCTCATCAGTTAGTTCTGAGTTCTTGGTCTCTCCGGTACGGTAGATTGCCCAAAGTTTGTTCTCGGGAAATGGACCAATAATTGAATTAACTGAATTACTGAATGCCAGTGCTTCTGCCTCGGCCGACAATACACCTCTTTTGATAAAGCCCATAGCACCTGCTTTTCTATACGTGTCCAAGTCAACAGAACAGTCCTCGGCAAGTTCTGAAAACACATCAGCGATATTATCAGTACCGGCCTTTTCTAGCTCTTCAATAATCTCTTCTGCACTATTCTTGTCTTCAACTGCAATTTTCCAGAGTTCAATTTCTAAAAACCGTGATAAGTTGTTGCGATAGTATTTTTCAATTATCTCATCAGTTATCACAATATCCTTAATTTTATTCTCCAGAAATTCTATTTCCAGTTCATCAGCCCACTGTTCAAAATCTATCCCAAGATAATTGAAATAGGAATTTGTGTCTTTCACAGAGAACAGTTTCAGTTCCTGTCTTCGTTTTTCTGAGAATTTTTGCAATTCGTTAGAGGTAACTTCGATATTGTTCTTATCTGCATAATCCTTTAAAGCAAATCTCATTATTAATTCCGAAACCGCTTTTCGATATTCTGATTTTGCTTTCAAGTAAATCAGAACATCAGAATCAAGGATTTTCTTATTATTGATAACAATCACGGCATCTGAAGACATATTTTCCTCCATTGATTATCTGGAAATTAAGCAAATAACGGTAGTTGAAAATTTTACTTAAAAAAATTCAGTCAAGATAAAAAAAATGTGTTCAAATAATGAAATATAAAAAACTTCCAAAAGACATTTCATTTGGATAAAGTTGAGAACACTTATTCAATTTTTAAACTGGTAGATTAAGATTTGGCGTCTAGTGCCACAGGAACCTTATAGATTTTTTAAAATTGTATCTTTTAGAGAGATTAGTGCAATAGTTTAAGAAAAGTTAATACCTGTTCCTGATACATTTCAAAGTAAATATTCCAGGCATAGGCAAAGTATGACCAATAATACATTAGCAGATAAAAACCCATTAAAAGTGATAATGGTAAGCTGATAATGATAATATGCAGATCCGGACTAAACTTGGCAAAAACCGCTACAATAACTTTCTCCATAAACAGAAAAACTATCAATGGTGCACCTATTTTTAAACCGATTACAAAAATCTGAGTGCTCATTTCAATTGTGTGACGTAGTATTTGATCATTGAACATACCTTCTGTCAGAGGAATCAGATAGAAACTTTTAAAAATCACATTCAGAAGAAAATGATGTGTATTCATTACCAACATAAACAGGGTAGCAATAAAAATGCTTAATTGTGCCACACTGTCAACACTCTCTTCTGAATTTGGATCAAGGATTGTGAGCATAGACAAACCCATGGCTCTACCTATCATAAATCCTGCAAGTTTCACTGCTTCAAACAGAAATTCGGCTACCATGCCTATCAACAAACCAACCGCAACTTCTTTCATTGCCATAAAACCAAGTATGGGAAACAGAACTGGCAGACCGGAAGGTGGAGGCACAATGGTAGAAACAATTATTGCAATAAACACAGCCAGAAAAGCCTTGAACATTAATGGAATTGTGTTGGCGGAAATAATTGGTAAAGTAAATGTCATCGCTGATATTCTGGCGATTATCAAAAGAAAAAACTGCAGTTCTACTAAAGTAATTCCCAGTAATTCAAACATTGCAGCTTATTGATTCAGTGTTGATATCACATTCATTATATAGGAAACGTACTCAATGAATTTCGACATCATCCAGGGAAAAGCAATAACCAGGAATAGCATTGTAGCGGCTAATTTGGGAATAAACGTAAGAGTCATTTCCTTTATCTGAGTAGCATTTTGAAACAAAGAAACCAGCAACCCCACAATCAATCCCGTAATCAAAATGGGACCAGCTATTAAAAAAAGGTAATACATTGTTCTTGAAGCGATTTCTATTACGAATTCCTGACTCATTTTCTGCTCCTGTTTATAACTTGCAACTTCTTCATAACTGAAAGATAGCTAATCAGTTAAAGCTTTTTACTACCGATTCAATAACAATATACCAGCCATCAATTAAAACAAACAGAAGTATTTTAAATGGCGCTGATATCATTGCCGGAGGCAACATCATCATTCCCATAGACATCAGAATACTGGCAATAATCATATCTATCATAAGGAAGGGGAGATAAATCAGAAATCCCATTTGGAAAGCCAGTCGCAGTTCACTGATAGCGAAAGCCGGAACTATAACCTGAAGCGGTAAATCATCTGCATTATCAGGTCGTGGTATTTTTGCGCTATTAATCATCAAAGCAAGATCTTTCTGATTCGTCTGTTTTAACATAAAATCTCTGAGCGGTTTAACACCCTTTGTATAAGCTTCCTGATGAGTCATCTCTCCCCTGAGATAAGGTTGAAGAGCATTATCGTTAATGTCGACAAATACCGGAGTCATGATAAAGAATGTCAAAAATAATGCCAAAGCAGCCACTATCTGATTTGAGGGAGTCGATTGAGTTCCCACAGCTTTCTTCACCATATTCAGCACAATCGATATCCTTGTAAATGAAGTCATCATTATAAGAATTGAGGGTGCAATTGACAGGATGGTCAACAAAAAAAGTATTTGCAGGGTAACCGCAACATCTGCCGGTTCTTCTGACTGCCCAACTCCAAGCGTTACTCTGGGAACAAATTGTGCATTCAAAGCAATAGCAAATAGCAAAAATAACAAAGTAAAGAGATATGCTTTTTTCATTTTTTAATAAATTTCCCTAAAATTCCGTTAAAATTTGTAATGTCTGGTTCTTTTTTTAATAATTCCTCTTTTTTTTCGTCAGAGACTTTTTCAATCAGATTAATAGAATCTTCACTTACTCCGAGAATGTATATCTCTTCAAATAATCTCACTATATAAATAGCCTGCTTTTGATTTAGTGGAAAAATGTCAAGTATCCTTGAATTCTTATCACAACTCTTAATCATTCTGCCCTGTCGGGAAAGTTTCTTAACAAAAAAAGCAATCACATAAATCAGAACAACTATAACCAGAAAAGAAAAAACAAGATTCAGTATCATCCCCGAGAAGCTGGGGGCATCAGGAGTCTTTAGAGAAGTCGATAATGAATCTCTTACGAGAAGAGAATCATAAGCTCCCAAACCGCCAAAAAATCCTGCAGCCGGAAAAATCATGAGTAGTTTCTGAAATTGCATCAGATATCGTCCTCTCCCAAACTTTTTATTCTATCTGCTCTGGAGATAAGATTTATTATTCTTACAGCATAGTTTTCATCAGCAACCATTACTTCTCCAACAGCAAATTTCTTGCCGTTCACCAGAAGGTCAACAGGCTCACCGGCAGTTTTATTTAATTCTACGACAGAACCCTGTCCCAAATCCAAGATCTGTTTGATCCGCATATTCTTACGACCCAATTCAACAGTAATGGGCAAAACTACATCAAGCAGCATATCAATATTCTTGTTTTGTCCAGAAACAGACTGTTCAGTTTTCATATCCTGGAATGAAGCTCTGGAAACACTAACCGCTGGTTCTTCGTTTACTGGTGCAGATTTCTGATTGCCGGCAACGGACGTCTGTTTGGAAGCTGGTTCTTCTGCAAAACCAACATAGAGATTATCGACAGAATTCATTGCATCCGAATCAAACAAAAAGAACATAGATTGTTCTTTCCCCATCATCTCAAAATTTATCTCAGCCATGGTATTATCAGCCATAAATTCTCGCTGAATATCCATATCTGTCAATTCTACCTGATTGACTACACCATTCAGAGAAATTCCTTCTCCTGAGAGTTCTGCGGTCACACTACCCAAAATCTGATTAAACATTTCCTGCAGAGCATCATTGTGCTCTTCCGGATTGTACTCAACTTCACCATCACCCAACATCATCAGATCGGCAAGAGCTGCTACCAGAGTCTTATTGATGAATATACTCATCTGGAAAGTCTCATCTTTGCTGAAGTTAACAGTAAGCAAAATTCCGGGAATTTCTATCTGAGAAGATATTAAATCAAAATCGAACCCGGATGTTTGCTTTTTATCTATGCTAATCTGCTGATTTGTAATTGTTTGAAGCACTGCTGCAGAATTAGAGCAGATAGTATCAATAAATTTGTTCAGCTTGTTGATATCACCCATTTTTATCTCCTTATTTCATCAAATATTAACCTTTAATAATATCGCCATCGTTATCCAGGAAATACTCTAATCTGAATGCTTTGTTTTTCAGAGTTTTTCCGGCAGAACCCAGGAATTTGGGAATTTTTTCTATATAGCCCACCAGATATTCGTCAATTTTTCTATCCAAAACAATTATATCTCCTTCTTTAAGAGAAACAAAATCTTCAACAGACATTTCGGTTTTACCAAGTTCAACTGTCATCTTTGCATTAGTCTGCTCAATAACTTTATGAATCAGCTCAATATCAGCATTGGAAGGAGTCTTCTTCAGCATAAGCAGGAAATTCTGATCCAGTAATTTTTTTAGAATCGGTTCCAGCATAAAGTAAGGGAAACAAAGCAACATGGAAAATTCGAAATTTCTGGTTAGAATCGGGAAACTAATTACAATCATAGTTTCGCTTGAAGGAGCTATGGTAACAAGTTGCGGATTTGTTTCAAACTGATGGATTTTAGGGACTAGGTCAGCAATATTCGCCCAAGATTCCTGAAAATAATCCAAAATACTTCCGGCAACTTTTTTTAGCACAAAACTCTCAATCTCCGTAATATTGTTACTTTTTCTGTTTGTGCTACCCGGTCCGCCAAATAATCTGTCTATAAGAAAGAAAGTAAAATTCGGGTCAATTTCCAGAAGTGCTTTTCCTTCAAGGTGTTCAATTTCGAAAATAAACATGTTTGTAAAATCAGAAGCCGACATGGTAAATTCAATGTAAGATATTTGTTCAATTGTTGGACTCTTAACATCCACCATTGTTCTGAGGATATTCGAAAGATAAGTAGACAGAAGCTTTGCAAAGTTGTCGTGAATGTTTCTGAGTGTTTTACTCTGATCTCTGGAAATCCTGTCCGGTCTTTTGAAGTCATAGAGTCGCAACTCCTGTTGTTTTTCAGGTTCCGGAATTGATCCATCCAGGGCTTGCTCACTCGATAAGAGAGCATCAATTTCTTCTTGAGTTAGTAGCTTACTCATAATTCCTTATTGTATAACGTATTGAGAGAACAATACTTTGGTGATTTTGCCTTCTTTTAATAATTCATTTACTATGAAATTTATATCTTGTCTCATAACCTCCCTGAAATCATTTCTGGCTAATTCTTCCAGTTTCTTTTCTGAGAGATAAGAGTTTATTCTATCTGTTAAGAGCACAGTTTTGTTTTTGATTTCATCCGGTAATTTTTTGTCAGCCAATTTATATTCAAAACCAAGTTTTATCAAAAGATATCTGTCTGAAGCATCTTGGGGGTTAACGACAATATCTTCCCAGGGAATTACAGCATATTCTGTAAAATAATCTTTAGGTTTAGCAGCTTCGTCTTTTTCCTTGTCAATTTTCTCCTGCTGGATATCTTTCTTGGCAACAGGTTTCTTTGGTTTCAACATACGGGGAACAATGAGCCATAAAACAAGGCTAAATAGTATGTTAGCTACCAGTATGATAATTATTATTTTCAGATCAGGTTTATCCCTATTTGCCATAAACACCTCAGTTATTTTTAGAAATATTCTTCTTCATTAAACATTTGAACACTAATTTCACTCTGTAAATTAACACTGATTTCAACTCTTCGGTTTATTGATCTTCCTTCAGGAGTATCATTAGTGGCTTTAGGACGATACTCTCCATAGCCAATTACCTGGAATCTGGAAGGTTCTACTCCGTTTTCTATAAATCTTCTGACAACAGAAAGCGCTCTTGCCTGAGATAATTCCCAATTTGAAGGAAATCTCGCAGTTGATATGGGTATATTGTCAGTATGCCCTTCAACCCTAACTTCAAAAGAAACCATATTTAGAATTCGTGAGATCTGTTCCAATATCTCGGAAGATTCCACTCTGAGATCTGCAGATCCGCTTGTAAAAAGCATAGGATTACTTATATCAAAGTGAATTTTATCCTTATCCTGAACAATTTTTACCATCTCATGAGTTCCTTTTTTTTCCGTAGCTTCTTTCAATTGTTCCAGAACTTTCTGTATCTCAACATCAACTCTTTTTTTATAATCATAGGCAGGAATATTCATTCTGATAATACTGGAACCGGGAGCTTTCAATATTCCCAGAGCACCTTTAAGTGAACCCATTGCCTTGTGGAATTCAGCTTCCTGCATGCTGGAAAATGAAATCAATAACACAAAAAAAGTGAGCAAAAGGGTCATCATATCGCCATAGGTCAGCATATATGCCGGTGCACCTACAGGTGGACATTCAGGACACTTTTGTTTCTTAGCCATCTATTCCTCTTTTTTCTTTCTCATACTTGGAGACAAAAAGGTTTCCAGTTTTTCCCTCAAGACTCTTGGATTATCACCAGACTGGATGGAAATAATCCCTGCCAGTGTCATCATTTTCATCATTACTTCTTCTTTGGAGTAGAAATCTACTTTGTTTGCCATAGGAATGAACATTACATTTGCCACCAGTGAACCATAGAACGTTGTAATTAGAGCAACCGCCATACCAGCACCTATATTGGAAGGATCGTCAAGACTCTGCAGCATCATTACCAGACCTACCAGAGTACCCAACATTCCAAAACCCGGTGCCAGAGCTCCCATATCATCAAGGATCTTTTTACCAATTCTGTGACGTTCAGAGATATATTCAATTTCGGTAGACATAACGTTTTCAATAATCTCGACTTCATTACCGTCAACCGCTAGTTGAATTGCTTTTTTCATGAAATCATCTTTGATATCTTTAGCTTCTCTTTCCAGAGCCAAAATACCTTCTCTTCTAGCTTTTTCACCGAGATTGACCAGAATATCAATAGTTTCCACAGGGTCTTTTTTCTGAACGATGAACGCCTGTTTGATAACTGCTCCTGCTCCCAGAACTGTTTTGAGCGGGTATGAAGTAAAAATTGCTGAAATAGCACCCCCCATAACTATCATCACTGATGCAGGATCAATAAAAGCAGCCAATTGACCTTTCAAAAGGATCGGGAAAAAAACCAGAACAAAACCTAATGACAAACCTATTATTGAGCTAATGTCCATAATATCCTCAATTGTTGTAGGGACTCTTTAATATTTCCCAGTTTCTTAAGGCTCTGCTTTTGAAATCAATCACCTTTTCTATTACTTCGTCAACTGTCTCTTTAACTATTAGTTTTTTCCCGGTTGTTAGTGTAATGATAGTATCCGGAGTAGATTCAAGAAATTCCATTAAATCAGCATTCAGAAAGAATTCCTTTCCGTTGAATCTTGTCAGTTTTATCATTGTTCCTCCGAACAGTTTTTTTATCAACCTGATGTTAATTACACACACAGCTGTTGTGTCTGCAAAAAAAATGCACAGCTCAAAAAAGTCAATTTACATTTGTTTTTTCTTAAAAGGTGGCGGGGATTAACCCCGCCCTTTAGTTACTATCTCTTCATTCTGTCAATTATTGTTGAAAGGATTTCGTCAGCAGTACTAACTACTTTCGCATTAGCTTGAAGAGCTCTTTGTGCCAGAATCATTTTTGCAAATTCATCAGTCAGGTCTACATTTGAGCTTTCCAGATAACCTGATTTAATCAGAGTTGAAGTATTCTGACCTGCCCAGGATATAATTGGATCGCCTGAAGAAGGATTTGCAGCAAAAAGACTGCCGCCTTCTTTTGTTAGGCCTGACTCATTTGTGAAGTTTGCCATGGCTATCTGAGCAAGAGCTTTCGTTACTCCGTTGGAATATATACCGTTTATGATCCCCTGATCATCTATGTTGATATTTTGCAAAACTCCCAAAGAATATCCATTCTGTTTAATTGCAATCGTTGTGCTTGGTGAACCCATCTGGGTAATTCCATCAAATGCTCCTGCAGTTCCTGCACTGATGTCAACTATCATTTCTTTGGCTGCTGGCACATTGAATCTGAGTGCGCTTGCATTTCCATCGTAATCAAATGATTTCAGGGAACCATCATCATTGAAATATACTGTACCTGATCCACCTGCCGATGGAGTAATAACACCGTCATCAACTACTATTTCCCATTTCCATTCTCCGGTATTCTTTTCCAGATCCTGAATGAAGTTGATTTCAACTGTATGTCTATTTCCAAGACTGTCGTACACTTTTATCGATGTACTGTGTCTTCCGCTGGAGCCAGCAACACTGTTAGAGAAAGCCGGAAGAGTAATGTTGCTCTTGTCGGTACCTGCGGTTGTTGAAAAACCTACTTCTAATCCTGAACCGGTATTCTGAGTTCCATCGAAGATTTTAAAAGAGGAATAATTATTACTGTCTTCAAGACTTTGATCTGTAACGGTTATCTTACCGTCAGGATTCATTTCTGCATTGATACCAGGGAATGAAGAATTTATCTTATCCAGGAAATCTTGAAGTGTAACACCATCATTGGCAGAACCATAGGTAAATGTAGCGTTGATTGTATCTCCACTGATCGTAGTGCCAGTAAGCATTATGGTATCACCATTCACATAATCGTTGTCCAGTTCAATTATGTCATTAATGT
>JAQVBK010000408.1 GCA_028690365.1 Candidatus Cloacimonadota bacterium | reverse complement strand
ATCTACATGGGTCGAAGACGAAAGATCGAGGAGATTGATGGTTTTCTCCGGATTACAATAAAACCCGATCATCCTCTCCTTACAGAGGAAAAAAGTCTGATTAATGCATTAAATCAGCACTTTCCTTCTCAGGAGATCAGATTTGCATCAGAAAAGGGCCTGATATGTTCGTATCTGTCAGTTCTTGACCCTGACACTTTCAGTACTACTCTCCATGATCTTTGTATTCAGACTGGTGCAGATCAAAGATATCGTGAACTTGGTTTTTCAAATCCATTTGAAAAAATTCTTGCTCAAATCCTTTCCATCGGCAGTTATGGAATCAGATATGGAAAACGGATTTACATCGGATATGCCGATGAACGTAAGGTGTCTGACAGGAAAGAAAAGGTGGCTACGAGGGGGCTTCATTATTATGCCACAGGTCATCCATTTTCTTCAGAACGAAATGAATTTCCTCAAGATAGAATAAATACCATTGTATGCGGTGATAGCGAAGAAATTCTTAAAACTCTTCCGGATAATTGTGTGGATCTTATAATAACCTCACCACCTTACAATTTTGGGATGCAATATACCAATATCAATGATGGTGTGGACTGGAATTCATATCTTGACAAACTATTCCGGATTTTTGCCGAAGGAATCAGGGTTCTGGTATATGGTGGTCGGTTTATTATAAACGTCCAACCACTCTTCTCTGATTACATCCCCCTCCATCATATTATCTCATCCTTCTTTATGGAACAGAAAATGATCTGGAAAGGGGAGATCTTATGGGAGAAAAATAATTATAACTGTAAAGACTGATCATGGGGAAGGTGGAAGAGTCCATCCAGTCCTTACTTAAAATATACATGGGAGTTTATCGAGGTATTCTGTAAAGGCGATCTGAAGAAAGGTGGAGATAAGAACAATATTGACATAACCGATGAAGAGTTTAAATCCTGGGTGGTAGCAAAGTGGTCAATTGGACCAGAACGCCGGATGAAACAGTTTGACCATCCTGCGATGTTTCCTGAAGATCTGGTGGAGCGATGTCTCAAACTTTTCTCATACAAAAATGATATTATTCTTGATCCCTTTAACGGAGCAGGAACATCAACGGCAGTTGCTGTTCGGACAAATCGCCGGTTCTTTGGAATTGATCAGTCTATAGAATATTGTGAGACTGCACGAGGCCGTATTTTGAATGAAAAAAAGAAGGGCATCCAGAGTTCACTCATGCAATAGAGATTAGATTCTATTTCTTAAGATGATAAAAACTGAACAGAGCAGGGAAAATATTAGTGCAGGAATACCTAAAGGAGTCTTTTTATCCTGATTTAGCATTCTGCTGGCATATTCCCTGTTTTCTAGTGCAAGTTTATTGTCAGGGGATATGTTCAACGCCTGATTAGAAGCGGAAATTTCTTCGTAATATTCACCAAGATTCCCATGTGCGGTTCCTTTAATGATCCAGGCTTCAATCAGTGACGGATCGGCAATAACTGCCTTTTGTGCGAATTGTAATGCCTCACTGTTTTTTCCCGATTTAAGGTGATAAGATGCGGCTACCGCCAGAACTTCAGCATCATCAGGAGCCAGGGTAAGTGCTTTTTGAAGTGATAAATTCGCGTCATTTATCCTATTCAACTCAAGGAGAGCACTAGTGCGGGTAATGAGTGCCAGGGTAAAATTCGGTTGAACAGAGAGAGCCTTCTCAGTCAGATTTACTGCCTCGTCAAATTGTCCTGATCCCGTCTTATCAACAGCCTGATTGTATAATTCTATTGCATGATAGTTGTCCAGTCTACCCTGATCTGAAAGATCTGCATCCATTATACCGGGTATCAAAACTATGAAAAGTAAAAAAAGGACACGGAAAGGTAATTTCATATCAGATAGTTGAACTGGATCAGATAAGCAGGTATCTTCATAAATCATATATCAGATCAATAGTTGAAGACCTATTATCCTTCCAGCGGTATGGTGGTCAGTTTTACTGTCTCGACTCCTTTTTGGGCCATCAGTCTCTCGGCTACCGATTTTACATTTTTTGCGTCGCCTTTAACCAGAAGTACTTCTACACATCGGGAATGTGAAACATGGGAATGAAGTGATGCCTGAATCAAATCCATATAATCATGTTGTATGTCAGTTATTGCAGCGATTAATCCACGCTGATGATGGTCATAGACAATGGTGATAACCCCCTGACGAATCCCGGTCATGTCCGCCATCCATTTATAATAGCGGATGTAAGACCTGATTGCATCCCTGATCCCTTCAGACCGTGATGAGTATCCACGTGAATTGAGAATCTTATCAAAACTATTGAGTAAATTTGATGGCAGCGATATTCCTATCCGCGAAAGATCGTGTTCCTGATTTTCATAATCATCAGTATCAGTATCAGAAAACAAATCCGGCATATGTGTACTATTTGAGTCAGAATGTATAATTTTTTCTTATCATGTATGTATTATGTGAATATTTTTCGTTATAGAAAAAAGTATTCCTCGTTACTTCCAATCCTATGAAAAAAATCTAATAAAAAATTCTATAACAGGCTAACAAGAATCTAGGCCTGCCAAAAAACATTATGTAATATTTTACCTCACGGTTTTCTTAAAATGGCTGATATAACTGCTCTTATATAATCTCTTCCTCGTATCCGCATTGACCATTCTATCCGCTTCATTTCAGTGATAATAAAATTATGGCTCAGGGTTCTAATATTTTCTTCAGAACAATAACGGGTCATTATTCCATCACCACGAAGATATGTTGATGGTTCTACGAGTACTCCGGTGTTATCCCG
>JAQVBK010000072.1 GCA_028690365.1 Candidatus Cloacimonadota bacterium | reverse complement strand
AGTTGAGAAATTTATCAGAAAATACAACATCGACAATAAATAGTTGCATGAATGAATTTGCACCACTTTCTCAAGAAAGTGGTGTTTTTTTTTAATAAATTCGGAAATTGGTTTCTAAAGCTAAAAACTTGAATAACTAGATAAAGTTAGGTGATAAATGGGAAAAAAAGAAATTGCAGTTGGAGGTCAGGCCGTCATTGAAGGTGTAATGATGAGAGGTCCCGAATACATAGCAACTGCTGTCAGAAGAAAAGATAAAACTATTGAAGTAAAGCGCGAGCTATTCATAAGCAGAACTAAAACCAATAGTTTATTAGGTTTGCCAATTATCAGAGGTTTTGTCTCATTGATTGAGATGCTTGTAATTGGCATGAAAACACTGGGCTTCTCTGCTCAGAGAGCCGAAGTTGATTGGAAAGAAGAAGAAAAAGAAAAGGGAAAAGAGGTAAAAGAGATCTCTAAAAGCAGAAAACAACTGGAGGAAGTTGGAAGTTATATCTTTGCTTTTGGTCTGCTAATGCTTTTGATCGCTTATCTACCCTATAAAATTGCTGATCTTTTGAAACTAAAAGAAAATCTTTACATCAATATTTTTGCGGGAAGCATCAGAATAATCTTTTTTGTTCTGTATGTTTATCTGATAAGCTTAATGAAAGATGTAAAACGTATTTTCGAGTATCATGGAGCGGAACACAAAACAGTACACGCCTATGAAAAAGATAGTAATCTGCAGATTAATGACATTCAGAGATATACAACAATACATCCAAGATGTGGAACCAGCTTCATGTTTTTTGTTTTATTGATTTCTATTCTGATTTTTTCAATTGTAGATTCTATAGTAGCAGCTAAAATAGGAAGAAATCCAACAGTGCTGGTCAGACTCTCATATCATTTTTTGCTGATTCCTTTTATCTCGGGAATTTCTTATGAGGTCCTGAGGTTCTCTGGGAAGAATATCAGTCATCCAATTGTTAAACTGATGACTGCTCCGGGTATGGCATTACAGAAAATTACAACTCAGCCTCCCGATGATGAACAAATTGAAGTTGCTTTGGTTTCAATGAAATATGCTTTAGATATGGATATTAGTGATAACCAAAACATAGTGATACTGGATAAAGAATAAGAAACGGAAAGAGTGCTATGATACCACAAGAAAGAATTGATGAATTAAAGAAAGAATATAACGAACTCAGAGAGAAAGTCTGTGATGTTAGCTTGATGCAGGATCAAAGAAGTTTTCGCAAGATATCGAGAAGATTTAAGGAATTGGAAGCTATTTTACAAACTTATGAAGAGATAAAAAAAATAGAGAATCATATTGTTGAGAACAAGAAGCTTATTAGAACTGAAGAAGATGAGGAATTTATTCTGCTTGCAAAAGAAGAATTGTCTGAACTGGAAACTTCTCATTCTGAAAAAATCGAAGTGCTTAAAGAACTTCTTGTGCCAGCCGACCCTAATGATGAGAAAGATGCTATAGTTGAGATAAGGGCAGGAACTGGTGGAGATGAAGCTGCTTTGTTTGTGGCTGATTTATATCGTATGTATTCTTATTTTGCTGAGAAAAACAAATGGAAGCAATCAGTAATTTCGTCAAATCCTACAGGAATCGGAGGATTAAAAGAAATAATTTTTATTTTGTCCGGGGAAGGTGTCTACGGTACAATGAAATATGAGAGTGGAGTACATCGAGTGCAAAGAGTGCCGGAAACAGAAGCTAGCGGTAGGATTCATACTTCAGCAATAACGGTATCAGTACTGCCTGATGCCGATGAAGTCGATGTAGAAATAAGTGAAAAAGACTTACGAGTTGATGTATATCGCTCATCAGGTCACGGTGGTCAAAGTGTCAATACTACCGACTCAGCTGTTAGAATTACTCATGTTCCCACTGGATTGGTGGTTACCTGCCAGGATGAGAAATCTCAACTCAAGAACAAAGACAAAGCAATGAAAGTATTAAGGTCACGATTGTATGATATGGAGCTGGCAAAACAACAAGCTGAAATAT
Source organism: Candidatus Cloacimonadota bacterium (assembly GCA_028690365.1). Taxonomy (GTDB): domain Bacteria; phylum Cloacimonadota; class Cloacimonadia; order Cloacimonadales; family JAQVBK01; genus JAQVBK01. Next base: position 10,841 of record JAQVBK010000072.1, on the reverse strand, counting down.
CTAGTCAAAGGAAGATGCATGTAGGAACAGGTGACAGAAGTGCAAAGATCAGAACATATAATTTTCCTCAATCAAGAGTTACTGATCACAGAATTAACTTGACGCTATACAAGCTGGAACAAATTCTTGCCGGCGACATAGAAGAATTTCTGAATAATTTAAAAATTGCTGATAGAAACGATCGTATCAGCGGATAACGGAATTAATCAACAAGGAGAGAAATAGCAGTTTACTGCAGAAATATGGAAGCAGACATAAGTCATAGTTGTTTTATAAATAAATATTTTCTACCCGAACTAAAGTTTTCTTGCACAAATGTGTTATTGTTTGTGATTAAACAATTTTTTACTGACAATTTCAATAATCAGGCTGAGTAACATCATGATTCTGATAATTATTGTGGTCTGTCTATTTTTCTTTTTAAGTGCTTTTTTTGCAGGAATTGAAACAGGTTTGATTTCAATTGATCGCCTGAAACTAATGAGAGAAGCTAACAAAAATCCCCAAAAACGTCAATTACTTAAGTTTGTTGAAAATCCTGACCAGTTATTCGGAACTACCCTTATTGGCAACAATATCAGCAATGTTATCCTTACTACTGTTCTAACAGTTTATGTGTTTAAGGGAATACTTCCTGATAATGGTATTGTAATAGATCAGGATTATGCGACTCTTATCATATCAGGGATGGTTCTTATATTTGGAGAAATCATTCCAAAAGCAATTTACAGGGATCATGCAGATTTTATTGTAATCAAATCTTTTCCTTTATTAAAAGTGTTCCATTGGCTTCTGAGACCTGCAAACAATCTTGTAACTCTGTTGAACAATTACATTGCCAATGTTTTCAAAATCAAAAGATTAGCCCTTACAAGAGAAGATCTCAGTTTTCTATTGGCTCATTCTCAAAATGAAGATAAATTTCAAAAAGAAATGCTTGAAGAAGCTTTGGAATTCAATGAGCTTGTTGCAAAAAATGTAATGGTACCACGAACAGAAATGCTCGCAATTAAATCTGATAGTACGTACGATGAGATAATCGAAATTTCACGTACTAACGGGTTTACCCGCTATCCTGTTTATTCTGAAAATATCGATAATATCGTTGGAATATTAATTATCTATGATTTGCTGCACATCTCTGAAGATAAGTTTGAGCTTAGCTCAATTCTTCGTCCTCCCATGTTTGCTCCTGAAAATATGTCAATCAGTTCTGTTCTTCAGCAGATGCAAAAAAACAAGAAAAGCTTATGCATAGTAGTAGATGCTTATGGGGGTACTTCCGGAATAATAAGTATGGAAGATATTCTTGAGGAAATTGTTGGTGATATCGAAGATGAATTCGATACTGATGAAGAAGTAAAAAAAATTCATAAAATTTCTGAAAACTCTTACATCGCATTTGCAAGCATTGATATAGATACTCTTAACGAAGACTACGAAATGAATTTACCGGAAGGTGATTACGAAACGCTGGCAGGTCTGATAATCAGCAAGTTGGCAATGATTCCCAAAGAGGGCACCAGGCTGACAGTCGAAAACTGGGATATCACTATAATAAATGCCACTTCCAGACAGATTGAAAAAGTAAAGCTTCAGAAGAATACTACAGGCAAAGCAAACAAGAAAAAATAACATGACTCAGAAAAGTATTTATATCAAAACAAATATTCTGACCCCTGTAGCATCGGATGATTTATGCTTCAGAAGGAATGTTTATCTCGAGGTGTCTGGAAGTAAGATTTCTCAGATAAGTGAGGATATTTCTACAGAAGATTATATTGATTATTCTAATCTCGTCTGCCTACCAGGATTGATTGACATTCATGTTCATCTGTCACAATTCTATGCCATAGGAAGATATAGTCCAGACTTACTTAAATGGTTGAATAGTTACATTTTTAAGGCTGAAGCTGAATCTTCAGATTATGATTTTGCAAAGAGAATTGCAAAAGATTTTTATGAGAGTCTGCTGGCTCACGGTACAACTACTTCAGTAGTTTATACATCACTTTTTTCTTCGGCTTGTGAAGCTGCTTTTGAAATTGCTGAAGCTATGGGAGTCAGATCAATCATTGGCAAAACTATGATGGATGTCAATAGTCCAGATTCTCTATCAGAGACCACAGAAGATTCACTAAGGAATTCATTCGAACTGTTTGAAAAGTGGAATTTTAGAAACGATTTGCTGGAATATGTGTTTACCCCCAGATTTGCTCCAGTATGCTCGCCAAAGCTCATGAGAGAAGTTGCTGATTTTGCCGGAAAGAATGACGCCTATATCCAGTCCCATCTATCTGAAAATCTGAATGAAATAAAATGGGTGAAATCGCTTTTCCCTGATTTGCCGAATTATACTTCAGTATACAACTACTTTGGTTTATTGTCGCCCAAAACAATTATGGCACATTGTATACATCTGACTGAAGACGAAATTGACCTTCTAAAGGATACCGGCTGCAAAGTTGCTCATTGTCCGGACTCTAACTTTTTCTTAAAGAGCGGTATTTTTCCGTTCGAAACTCTTTGTAGAAGGGAGATAAAGTTTGGATTGGCTACTGATGTTGCTGCAGGCACTAATCTGTCTATGTTTAATACAATGAAAATGGCCATATATATGCAGAAGAAGAATCTGGTCGATCCAAAGTATGCTTTCTACATATCAACTTTAGGTAATGCTGAACTTCTTGGGAAAGATAAATTGATAGGATCGGTGGAAGCTGGAAAAGAAGCTGACCTTTCTTTCTGGTCTGTTTCTGACATTGCCTCCAAAGGAAGTGATGAAATCCTTTCAGAACTTATTTTTACAGAGTTAGGCAACAAAGCTTCAAAGGTATGGATTGCCGGTAAAGAATTGTATTCCGCAAACTGAGTTAATGAATAATCCGATTTTTGAAATCAAAAGAAAACAAATAATAGAAATTACTTCCCAAAAACTTTGGCTTGCTCCGCTTGCCGGCTATACAGACAAGAATTTCAGAATAATATGTAAACAAAATGGTGCTGATGTTATGGTGAGCGAAATGGTCAGCGCAGATGGTCTTGTTTATGGGCAGTCCCGTACCTCTGAGTATATGATTTTTTCAGCTGAACAGAGACCTTTTGGTATTCAGCTATTTGGTTCTTCTGCAGAAATTATGGCTGAAGCTGCTAAAATAGCAGCAAAACTCAACCCTGATTTTATTGATTTGAATATGGGTTGTCCGGTGAAAAAGGTTATTTTAAGAGGAGCAGGCTCTGCATTGATGCAAAATGAGTCTCTGGCATTTGAAATTGTAAAAGCAGTGAAGGCATCTTTGATTAACACTTCTATACCGCTGACTGTCAAAATAAGGTCAGGTTGGGACTATAATTCAATTAACGCACTAAAATTTGCTCAGATGATTGAAGACGCCGGAGCAGATGCTGTTTGTGTTCATCCGCGAACCCGCTCTCAAATGTTTTCAGGGAGAAGTGACTGGGCAATTATCAAGAATATAAAGAAACTCTTGTCAATTCCGGTTATTGGCAACGGAGATATCCTATCTCTGGAGGATGCTGTAGAAATGTATGAAACCACGGGATGTGATTCCATTATGATTGGTAGAGGAGCTTTGGGCAGACCCTGGATTTTCGGGGAGATAAAGAATGGACTAGGTTTTAATCCATCATACAAAAATACTTCTTCAGAAAAGATTCCTATATTTAACAACCAAATGAAACTTAATTACATTATTAGGCATCTGGAATCTGCGATAGCTGAACGTGGAGAAGAGAGAGGAATTATTGAAATGAGAGCACATCTGGCTTTCTATACAAAAGGAATGAATGGTGCATCCAAAGTAAGAGAATTCATAAACTACTCTACGTCATATAATGAAATAATTGGTAAAATTGCTGAATTATTTAATGAAAGGTAATTGTGATATTTGCTTATTATTTACGTTTTGCGGATTTGTTATTGATATAAAAGTCTATGGTATGCTTGAATTCAGGAATTGTTTTTATACTTCTCAATGATAGTTTGTTATGGGCGTTTATGGTATCGAAATACCAGCTGTGATAAAATTGATAATGTTTCCCATGATATAAAGTCTCTGTTTTTCTCAGAGCGTATTTATAGCGGGAATAGTAAATGAAGTCATCTATGATCAGGCTGTCAGGATAATCTGTTTCATGAATTTGCCTGGAAATAAATCTGACTAAATCAGTCAATATAACCGGTTCTACATCTGCCACTATAAAAGCTTCTCCAAACTCAATATCTCCTTCTAAAATTCTCCTTAAAGATTGTATAATAAGCTCGATATTAGTCAGATGAATCTTTACTCTCCTGTTCGGCAATACAAGGGATTTTTTATCAACGTAATCAACCATTCTGTAAGAAAGACCAAAATCCCCATTTCCATACAACATGGATGGTCGCAAAATTATAGCTTTCAAACCTTTCATGCAGTAATTTTTTATAAGATGTTCACTAATCTGCATACTTCTATGATATTCGTTGTGTGGATTTTCCAGAGTTCTTTCACATACCGGTAATTCAGCCGGAAGTCTGCCAAAAATACCGAGAGTAGAGAAAAAAACCAACGGTATATCCTGAGACATTGCTTTGTAAATCAGATTCAATGTAGATTCTGTGTTAACAGGAGCATATTCGGTTGCTTTTATGAACTTTTTGTATATCAATGTTCCAGTGTGTACTATTCCATCGAATTTTTCTCCATTGAGGAAATCAATGAGTTTTTTGTTGTCACTTAGTTCAATATTGATGTAGTTAACACCTTCTTTTCTATGAAGGTTTTGTATTTGCTTGGAAGAGATAACTGAAATATCATATTTAGTTGTTGATAAACTCTCAAGAATTGCTTTTCCCAAATAGCCTTCACCATCAGTAAGAAGTAGATGTTCTTTCATTCTTGTCTTCTTTATCAGGTCCTTAGATAGCTAATTACTTTTTGGATTACACTTATTTCTCTTTGCTCTGGAAGGTTATTGATGAAGTCTATCCGATTATTGTTTAACATGAGTTGAGGATTTGTAAAAGTTAGTAATTCTGAGTATTCTCTACTGATTTCTTTTGCGACGAGTTCTCTTGCATGACCTAAATAATACTCGTGCCCGTTACAGTGGGTATCTGATGCCATAAAATGAGCGAATCCCTTTTTTAATAGCTTCCATGCTGTGTTTTTGATGCTGTTTCCATAAACACCCAGTAAACTACCTGCATTAATTTGCAACAAAATATCCTTATGGATAAAATCTTCCACTATGTCAGGATTTCTTATAACTGCGACATAGCGTTCAGGGTGAGCAAGAATAAGTCTTCTCCCATTTCGTAGAAGAAGATAAGCCAGATCGTAGAATCCTCTGGGAAAACCCTGCATTGATGATTCTACCAAAGTATATGATGTCCCTGATATGAAAGGAATATTTGTAGTATTTTTTTTTATTTCATCATTTAGATATACTTCAGCTGCCAGATGAATATTCAGATTGATTTTTCTTTTTTTTGCATTTGTTACGAGACTATTATAGCTCTGTTTAACCAACTCAAGATTGCAGTGGTTGTCATCCTGAAAGAAATGAGGAGTGGCTATTACATCAGTTGTGCCTGCTTTTTCCATCATTTCTAGTTCAGCCAGAGAGGTTTCCAGATTTTTGGAACCGTCATCAACTTCAGGAAGAATATGTGTATGTATATCAATCATAGATTATTCAGGGATTCTCTCTTTTATTACATTTATCATTTCAACCAGAATGTCGTTGCCCGGTAAACTTTTTATCACTCTGTATAAGTCATCGAGCATCTTTTGTACCATTTTTTTTGCTTTCTCTGTACCCAATAATCCGGGGTAAGTAGGTTTGCCGGAAGTGTGTTCACTCCCCTGAGACACTGCTCCGAAGTCATCATAGGTTCCAAATTCTGCCAATAATTCTTCAACGATCTGATATGACAGGGCAAGATTCATAGCAAAATTGCTGAACATAATAGTTTGATTATCTTCAGCTTCTGCCATAATGCAGGCTAATTCAACTGCTGCCTGAATTGTCGAACCAAGTTTCTTCATGTGAATGTATCTTAAAACATTAAGTCGGATCTTTTTTTCTTTTGAAAGAATATTAACTGCCTGACCTCCGATCATTCCTCTTGTAGAAGCTGCCCTGGTAAGAACATTTACACATTTTAGGGCTTTCTCTGTGTCTGGAATTGCTGCTACAATTTCGATTGCTTTAGTAATCAATGCATCACCAGCCAGAATAGCTGTTGCTTCTCCAAAAACACGATGATTTGGCAGTTCTCCCCTTCTTTCATCATTATCTGAAATGTCAGGCAAGTCTTCGTGAATCTGATAAGCTGTATGCATCAGTTCAATTGCAACTGCACAAGCTTCTACATTTTTCAGGCTTTTAATACTCTTCTTGTTCAATAACATTTCATAAACAGTAAACAACAGAATCGGTCGAAATCTTTTGCCATTATTAAAGACTGAGTAACGAATCGCTTTGATTAATTCCTCAGGAGTTCCCTTTTCAAAGGAAAGAGCATTTTCCAAAGCACTTTCAATGAGATCTTTTCGTGGTTCGTAATATTTTCTCGGTATCATTTTACTCCTTTATCTCTTAAATTATTAAATTTAATCTATATCATGCTTTGTCAATCAATTAATAATGTATTTGGTGTCAATAAAATAAACAAGAAATACAAAGGAGACAATCTGGTTTCAGACTGTCTCCTGGCTTGCTTTTCCTAGATGGATTGATAAATCACATTCCAGAAATTAGATAGAATTACTGAATAGTTTTCTTATGAAGTTATATTATCCATAGATCAAACCTTGAATTGGTCAACCAGCTTTTTAATTCCAACTGCCAGTTTGTTTAGTCCTTCTGAAGACGATTTCAGATTTTCTGCACCCTTTGCAGTCTCCTGGGCAGCAATGGTAACACCACTCAGATTGTTGGATATTTCTGTTACCCCGTGAGTGATTTCGTTTGTGTTTCGGGCTATGTCATCGACTCCGCTACTTACTTCCTCAGAATTTCTAGCTACTGCGTTGGCTGCTAATGAAGTTTCGGAAGAATTCCTTGCTATTTCATTTATGCCCGCTCCAGCTTCGGTAATATGTCGGTTGATATTTTCGGTATTTTGTCCAATTTTCTCAGCAAACAAGGAAACATCCTTGGAGTTGCTGGCGGCATAAGCAATTGAGCGTGATATCTCGCCCACAGTTACACTCTGTTCTTCCACACTGGCAGCAATTGTTGTATTTATTGAATTTAGCTCTGAGATTATATCTTTTACGACATTCAGAGAATTTACGGTAGTATTGGTGGAATTTTGCATCTCGTTGATTCTATCCTGAATCTTTCCGGTAGCTTCGGCTGTCTGTTTAGCCAGGGCTTTTACTTCGTTGGCAACTACAGCGAAACCTTTTCCGGCATCTCCGGCACTGGCTGCTTCAATTGTGGCGTTCAGAGCCAGCATGTTGGTTTGATCAGCGATATCATTGATAATTTTGATGACATTCCCAATTTCCACAGCACTTCTTTTCAGTTCTTCCATGATCTTTGAGGTTTCCTGAGCCTGCTTATCGGCTTTGGTGGAGATTTCACTGGCGTTGGCTGTGCTCTTAGCCACTTCTCTCAGAGAAACACTCATCTCTTCAATTGCTGAAGCTGAAGTATTTGTGTTTTCAGATACGTTACCAATTTTCTGGATAATTTCCTGAATGTTCCTGCTAACTTCATCCACAGATTTAATTATTGTACTGATATTTACGGAAGCCTGTTCTGCAGCAGCGGCTACTGTGTTTACGTTGGCTGACATTTCTACAGCAGAAGATGCAACAGTTCTTACACTGGTTGCAGCTTGTTCTGAAGCAGAAGCTATCATGTTACTGTTGGCACTGATCTGTTCTGTAGTGGCGGCAACTGTTTCTACTTGACTGCTCATTTCTGCAGAAGATCCTGCCAGTTGATTGGAGAAAACTGAGAGTTTCTCAGAGGCTGAGAAAAGCGTATTAGCATTTTCTACTAACTCAGAAATTATCCTGTGGATTTTTACAACAAAAAGATTGAAATATTTTGCCAGATCACTCATCTCATCCGTTGTATTTACACTGATTCTTTGAGTTAGATCACCTTCTCCTTCGGCTATATCTTTAAGCAGAAATACAGTATCTTGTAGTGGTTTTATAGTCTTTTTTGTGTAAATAAGAATAAGAAAGCTTATCAACAATGTTAATATTACTACTATTGTCATCAATACCTTCAATGATGTACTGATGTTTCGATCAATTAACTTGTTTATTGTTTCTTGTTGAATCCCAATAAAAGTGATTCCGATAACTTCATCTTCTTTTGATACGATTGGTTCATAACCTGTTAAATAAGGAATGTTTAAAATGTTTGCTTCTCCAATATAAGTTTCATTTGATACAATTGAGGGATATGCAGCACTATTTTTCCCTAGATATGTACCAACTGCACGTTTACCATCCTGAGTTTTAATGCTTGTAACGACTCTTCTGAAGTCATCTTTGTCTTTCACAAAAATTGTCATTACAACAGACAAATCTTTACTTAGTTTATCAATCAATTCAAATCTGCCTTCTATAGGTTGTCCATTATCATCATATAGCATCCCATTTTCAAGCTTGAAGTCTCCATAATAATTTTTCACGTAATCTCTTACTGAGTTCAAATCACCTCTCAATTTGACCTTTAGAGTTTCATCAGATACCTGGACTGCAAGTGATTTCATCTGTCTCAGACTGATAATAGTTAAGATGACTGACAAAAGAATAATGCTTGAAACCGTTATAATTGACAGTTTTGCATTGATTTTCAGATTAAAAAACATTTTTTTGCTCCTTATTCCTTGTTATCATTTTTTAGAAGATGAGTTTTCAATATTGCTTCATTTAACGTCATAAAAATTTACAGTTTGAATTGGTCAACCAGTTTTTTAATTCCAACTGCCAGTTTGTTTAGTCCTTCTGAAGATGATTTCAGATTTTCTGCACCCTTTGCAGTCTCCTGGGCAGCAATGGTAACACCACTCAGATTGTTGGATATTTCTGTTACCCCGTGAGTGATTTCGTTTGTGTTTCGGGCTATATCATCGACTCCGCTACTTACTTCCTCAGAATTTCTTGCTACTGCGTTGGCTGCTAATGAAGTTTCGGAAGAATTCCTTGCTATTTCATTTATGCCCGCTCCAGCTTCGGTGATATGTCGGTTGATATTTTCAGTATTTTGTCCAATTTTCTCAGCAAACAAGGAAACATCCTTGGAGTTGCTGGCGGCATAAGCAATTGAGCGTGATATCTCGCCCACAGTTACACTCTGTTCTTCCACACTGGCAGCAATTGTTGTATTTATTGAATTTAGCTCTGAGATTATATCTTTTACGACATTCAGAGAATTTACGGTAGTATTGGTGGAATTTTGCATCTCGTTGATTCTATCCTGAATCTTTCCGGTAGCTTCGGCTGTCTGTTTAGCCAGGGCTTTTACTTCGTTGGCAACTACAGCGAAACCTTTTCCGGCATCTCCGGCACTGGCTGCTTCAATTGTGGCGTTCAGAGCCAGCATGTTGGTTTGATCAGCGATATCATTGATAATTTTGATGACATTCCCAATTTCCACAGCACTTCTTTTCAGTTCTTCCATGATCTTTGAGGTTTCCTGAGCCTGCTTATCGGCTTTGGTGGAGATTTCACTGGCGTTGGCTGTGCTCTTAGCCACTTCTCTCAGAGAAACACTCATCTCTTCAATTGCTGAAGCTGAAGTATTTGTGTTTTCAGATACGTTACCAATTTTCTGGATAATTTCCTGAATGTTCCTGCTAACTTCATCCACAGATTTAATTATTGTACTGATATTTACGGAAGCCTGTTCTGCAGCAGCGGCTACTGTGTTTACGTTGGCTGACATTTCTACAGCAGAAGATGCAACAGTTCTTACACTGGTTGCAGCTTGTTCTGAAGCAGAAGCTATCATGTTACTGTTGGCACTGATCTGTTCTGTAGTGGCGGCAACTGTTTCTACTTGACTGCTCATTTCTGCAGAAGATCCCGCCAGTTGATTGGAGAAGGCAGACAAAGATTCTGAGGATTTGAATAAGATGTTTGTACTGTCAGCAATCTGTTTGATTATTGTATGAATCTTCTCAATAAACAGATTAAAATAGTTAGCTAGTTCTCCCACTTCATCTCTACTGGATATGCTAAGTCGTTTTGTTAGGTCTCCTTCTCCTTCTGAAATATCTTTCAGATTTGTTACTATTTGTTTGATTGGATTTGATACTTGTTTACCAATATATAAGCTCAGGAATCCACCCAAAAAAACTGAGATAATCATTCCTATCCATATAGATAAAGCACTGGCAGCAGCAATGTTATCAGCATTTTTGATATCTGAATCAATCTGAAGATAATGGTCTTCCTGCAGTCCGTCCAAAGTGCCCCGCATAGAGTTGAATCTTGTACTTGCTTCATTAACGGAGAGATCATAAGCTTTTTGTCTGCTTTCTGGTGTGTTTTGAAGGATATATTCATAAACCTTATCAGAGAAAGGTTTCCACTCTTTCTGCAATCCTTCATACTTTTTATACACATTTTCGAAATCATCATCTTCCTGAAGATCCAAATATTTTTTCCAGCGATCTTCAGCCTGACTATAATTAGTATGGAAATCACTTTCAAGATCTTTGAAAAGTTTTGATTCTTTATCTGTATACAACATTGTCCTTTCGGCTAACAACAATTGATGCAAATCTCGATCAATTTCCAGCAGGTAAGCCAGGCTTGGCAGATGTAATTCTTTGAATCTTGACAATTGGTGGTTGATTTTTG
>JAQVBK010000407.1 GCA_028690365.1 Candidatus Cloacimonadota bacterium | reverse complement strand
ATTGAAAATGAAATGAGGATTCATCTGCTGACGGAGATTAGCCTGTGTGATCTCTGATATCTGCCTTTTCATTTCACTGATACGACGTTTGGCATTTATTTTAGCACCTCTCAGCAGAAGTAACAGGATTGTCAGGCATAATATAAAAAGTCCGGTGTATCCGAAAGTAAGGAGTTTGTGATTTCTCAACCTTAAAGAAAGCAACTGGAGTTCTTTATTGTGAGAATCTGCATCATATCTGACTTTAGCACTTGTAAGACCCTCGCTATTGGTCTTTTTAATATTTGCATCGCTGTATCTTTTATAAAGAACGAAGCTATTATATGCGTCTGATGTATCTCTTTTACGTAAATACATTTCACTCATATCCAAATAAACCCATGATAGGGTGTAAAGATCTTCAACAAGCTTTGCCTGTTCAATCGATTTGTTGTAATATATTATTGATTTGTCTGTCTCTCCAATATCCCTGTAAATAGTCCCAATATTTCCATAAGAATTGGCAGAACTTTCATATTGTTTTGCAGGAATACTGTAATTAAGCGATTTGAAATAATATTTAAGAGCATCATCATATTTCTTCTGAGTATAGTAATTCCATCCCAAATTCAATAAAGACCGCGAAATGAAAGAGGTATCATTATTAATTAATGACAATTCAAGACACTTTCTTAGAAGTGAATCGGCTAATCTGTGATCGTACTCAGGGTTTGTATATGATGACCCAAGCCACCATATACCTATTTTCATATTAATTGTGTCATTTTCTTTTTCAGCTGTTTCTGCAAAATATTTCAGATTTTTACGATACTCCGGCTGATTCCCGAGTGTATTATATATATCTGCCAGACCATGATAATTTTTTGGAATGATACCTTTTAACTTGTTCTTCTTCGCTATGCTGATACTTTCATTGAAATAATCAATCCCTTCCTGGAGGAAGCCTGTCTTCAGGCAATATTGTCCAAAGAAATTCATCGTTTTGACTTGGACAAGCGTTTCTCCTTTATTTTTTGATTTATTAAGTGCTATTGTTGCCTCCTGTGAAGCACTTCTGTAATCGCTGGTTAAAAAGAAATACCATGCCCTGGTTAAGTGTAACATTGATGGAAATTCAATTTTGTCCTTAACACAAATCATTTCAGCAGTATCAATGTAAGCCTTGATATTCTCAAGATTATGTGTCTTTGAAATATGTAAAACAGCTTTACGGATAAAGAAATTAACTTTTGCGGTGTCGGCTATACCTGATTTCTTTTTAAAATTTGGCTCCGGTGAATATGGCGGGGATGCCTGAGTATAAAGAGATAAACCGGAAAATATAATTATTAACGCTATTCCTGTCCTTAAGTATTTCATATTGAACGAATTAGTGTTTGCTTACGAACAATTATATACAAAATCAGATAGTAACTTAAATTGACCGATACTATAGCGTCAGTTTAAACGATCAGTTAATATTCAACTGCAAATTACAGAATATTTATTAAGAATTGACGATATTAATTTACGGATTGCAGGTTTGGGTTTACAATTGACATATTTTGACTTTTTCTCAGGTATTTACTTCTGGCTGTAAATTATAGTTTTATTTCAACGAGCAGATCTTCCTTCATAACGTTTGTGTTTGCTCTCACCGAAATCTTTTCAATAGTACCGTTAACAGGAGAGAGAATCTCGTTCTGCATTTTCATAGCCTCAAGTATCACAACAGGTTCTCCTCGAAGTACTGTTGATCCTTCTCTTACGAGAACATCTATAATTTTTCCGGGCATCGGAGCTTTGATGTACTCCTTTTCAATTTTTCCTTTCGTTGAGTCCAACACTTTCATCCTCTGAAGAGAAAAAGGAGTTTCTATAGTAAATGTATAACTTATATTGTTAAAAAGTATTTCATATTTATTCTGACGCGAACGAACAATTTCAACAGGATATTTACGGTTCTTCCACAAAATATATGTACCGTACTTTTCATCAGACTTGAGCTTCACCTCATATTCTCTTTTTCCGATTTTTATAGTCTGTTTCAGAGGTAATGAAAAGCTGAATTTTCTGTTTTCTGATGAAAGAGCATAGAGTTTCTTTATCTTAAGTTTATCTTTTTCCATGTATAGCAGCTTGATTAAAATTGATTAATTCTTTTATTCAATAACCATGGACTCAGATCTTTACCGTTTTTGAAGTCGATGCTAATACTGTCTTCGCTTAGGTTCTCTTCAACAAAAAGACGGGTAACAAGCCATGCTGCAAGCATCTCTTCATACTCACTGTTGAAGTAATACTTTTCAAGATCTTTTTCAATAAACGCTGTTGTGAAAGTGCCATCCTGAAACTTTTGATTGCGTACCAACATCCGGAAGAATGGGAGAGTGGTTTTTGTTCCCTTTATCCAGACTTTGTCAAGTGCCATCTTGCAGTTTTTAATTGCATCCTTTCTGTCTTTGCCTTTAACTATCAGTTTCGCTATCATTGAATCATAATTAGCAACAATATAAGAACCAGAGTGAACTCCGGTATCTACTCTTACATTCCTGTCAGAAGGCATACTCAAACTCGCAATTTTCCCGGGATCAGGAGTAAAGCCTGCCTTGACATCTTCAGCATTTATTCTGCATTCGATTGCCCATCCCCTCAGTTTGACATTTTCCTGTTTTATTTTCAACTCTTCCCCATTAGCTATCCTTATCTGTTGTTCAATAAGATCTATTCCTGTTATGGATTCGGTTACAGGATGTTCGACCTGTATCCTGGTATTCATTTCCATGAAATAGAAATTCTTTTCAAAATCAAGCAGAAATTCAACGGTT
>JAQVBK010000406.1 GCA_028690365.1 Candidatus Cloacimonadota bacterium | reverse complement strand
CGATAATGTCGCCGTTTATCGGGTACCATGACATATCAAGAAACGGAGGCATTACAAACCACAGAGAAGGCAGTGTAACTGCCGTCATTAATAATCCTGCTGCGATTATATCTTTGGCATGGGTTTTCTTTTTTAATCCGTAGTGAACAGACAGGTATAAAAGAGGAATTTCTATAATCCATGTAAAAAGAAGGGACTGTAAAAAGAGGTATTCATAAAGCATTTAATAAAGCCCCAGGAATTTCAGTATGGCCGTGAATAATGATTCGCTCTTTTCAAGACCCTGATCCACGGTAAAAACACTTATTGAATCATTTTTGTTTTCTGTCATTTCTATTATGTTTCCGTTTTCATCTGTTGGTATTGTGAAATAAAGACTGCAGTCTCTTTCAATCAGGCTTCCGGATGGTGTGCAGTAATCTTCACAGGAGACGTTTGTGTAATAGCGTGAGCAGTTTAAATCTGTCGCTGACGCTTCATTTGTGCAGGATTTGTACTCGTCTGTGACGACAAGTTTCTGATTGCCTGATTCAATGATTCTTACATCTTTTTGGTATGTTTTATTGGGGTCATATGCTTTAGGGTAAATTCTGCATGATTCTGATTTTTCATCCTGCAATTCTCCTTCTTTTTTAAAACAGTTGTATGCTTCATCATTTACCATGTAGCAGGCGTCAGATTCCCTTATGACTCTATTCTCACGCATTGAGCAGTTTGGAATGGGGCTTTCTCCTGCATCTGCGATGATAAATTTCCGGCCGTTAGTCTCTCCATAAAGTGTGCAGTAATCAATAATCCTGTAATTTAAGTAAAACGGCTCATAGATCTTTGCACCGTAGTAATCAGCGGTGGCAAAATATGAGAAAACTTCTTTCTGGTCGTATGTTCCTTTCTCTTTTCTTTCAGAGCCTTTATTAAGAAATTCTTTAAATTCCGGAGTTCCGGGGAAAAATGAATAGCCATAGCATTTAACCGTAAATTTGATACTTTCATTGTAAGGTTCTCCGTTTTTTTCAAAGAAGACCTCTGTTGACGTTGGTATGGCAATATCTGCAGATACTGGTGCAGTTATGGCCAGAATCAGCATAATTCCGGCGGCAAGGCAAAAAATTGATTTTAATCCCGTCATGTATGTTTTCCTTTCTTTATTCTTTGTTTTGTGTTGTTTTCATCAGGCAATACAGCAGTATTTACATGAGCCCCAGAAATTTCAGGATTATTGTAAATATAGAATCTTTTCCTGTTGTGCCGGTATTTTCTATGGAGAATGCTGTAAAATTTTCTTCTTCTTCCTTTGATATCTCTTTAATATTTCCGGCATCATCTGTTGGTATTGTGAAATCCAGGCTGCAGTCTCTTTGAATGGAGTTTCCCTCAGGGTCACAGTAATTTTTACATGAGACTTCTTTCTGATAATTGTCACAGTTTAAGTCAATGGACATTGCTTTTTCAGTACATGCAAGGTATTCTTCCGTTTCAACCATCATAACTCCGTTTCGTTCAAATGCTCTGGTATTTTCCGGGTATAATTTCTTCATATCAAATTTTTCTATATATTTGTCGCATAAATCATAGTTTTCAGATTGAATTTTAGATTCTTCTCTATTGCAGCTTTCTGATTCATTTGTTGATAAGTAGCAGATGTCAGAATCATGGTTATAAGAGCTATAATCTATTCCGTGTTTCCGCAATGAACAGTTTGGAATTGGACTTTCTCCGACATTTTCTATTATGAATTTTTTGCCATTTGTCTCCCCATAAAGTGTGCAGTAATCAATTACCCTGTAGTTTAAGTAAAACGGTTCAAAGATTTCAGCCCCGTAATGGTCAGCAGTAGCGGAATACGCAAAGACTTCTGTCTGGTTGAATGTGCCCGGTTCTTTTCTGATATAATTTCCACTCCAGTAATTTTTCCGGTTGGGATCTGTATCATCCACAATGTAGCCGTAGCACTTTAAAGTGTATTTAACCGGTTTATTGTATGGCTGTCCGTTTTTTTCAAAGAAGACCTTTGTTGACGTTCCTATAATTTTATCCGCAGATACAGGTGCAGTTATGGCCATAATCAGCATGATTCCGGCTACAAGGCAAAAAATTGATTTTAATCCCGTCATGTCAGTTTTCCTTTCTTTATTACTTGTTTTATGTTGTTTTCAACAGGCAATACAGCAGTATTTATCCAAGCCCCAGGAATTTCAGGATTATTGCGAATATTGATTCTTTATCTTCAGATTTTATATTCTCTTTGGCAGTCTGGTTATCTTTTGATTCTTCCTCTGGCATTTCTATGATATTTCCGGCATCATCAGTCGGGATTGTGAAATAGAGGCTGCAGTCTCTGTAAATTTTATTTCCGTCAGGGTCGCAGTAATCCTCACAGGGAACATATTCGTAGTATTGGGAGCAGTTACATTCTCTATTAACTGCCTCAACTGCCTCTTTAGTGCATGACTGATATTCCGGTGTTAAAATCCATTTTCCTTTTTCATTACTAATCATAGTTCCATTTATTGAATGGCTCTGGTCCCCGTCATATTCTTTTATTAATATCTGACAGGAATCATAGTTCTTTTTGATTAAGTCCCGTTGTTTTTCACGGCAATTTTTGTATTCTTCTGTTTCAACAATGCAGGTATCAGAGTCATAGCATTGTTTGTCTGACAAGTCTTTTCTGTAACTGCATTTGTCCGGAACCGGTGTGTCTCCGGTATTTTCTATTATGAACTTATGTCCGTTAGTCTCCCCGTATAGTGTGCAGTGGTCGATTACTCTGTAATTTAAGTAAAACGGTTCAAAGATTTTGGTTCCGTAG
>JAQVBK010000405.1 GCA_028690365.1 Candidatus Cloacimonadota bacterium | reverse complement strand
GCATGTTTCCAGAGAAAGCGAATCAAGTAACGGATTTGTAATAGCATCTTTAGCAGCTTTTATTGATCTGCCTTCACCTTCAGCGTTACCTATTCCGATCAAAGCATAACCTTTCTGACTGATTACTTCCCGTAAATCAGCGAAATCGAGGCTTTCGTAGCCCGTAGTGTTAATGACATCATGGAAAGCTTTTACAGCACTAAGCAAAATTTCATCTGATTTCTTATAGGATTCATAATAGGTCAAATCAGGATAACATGTCCTTAAAACATCATTTTGGAAGATAATCAGGGTGTTTACTTCTTCTTTTAGTTTTTTAATTCCTTGTATTGCATTGGTTTTCTTGAGCGTGCCTTCTCTTGTATATGGAAAGCTGACAACACCAACAGTTAAAATGTTGAGTTTTCTGGCAATGGATGCAATTACGGGTGACGCTCCTGTACCAGTTCCTCCTCCCATTCCTGCTGCAATAAAAAGTAAGTCGGTATCTTTCAGGAGTGATTTGATTTCTTCTTCTGATTCCTGAGCAATTTTTTCACCAATATCTGGTTTTGCGCCGGTCCCATGACCTTTGCATGATTCTCTTCCTAGCTGTAACTTAATTTTTGCCCTGGATTTTTTCAGATCCTTAATGTCAGAGTTAACAACAATGAATTCTACGTCCGATAAATCGTGTTCAATCATAGTGTTTACCGCATTACCGCCACCGCCGCCTACTCCGATGATTTTAATTTTTGTTGCAAATTCCTGTTCATCAAACTCAAACATTTTTCCTCCCCTAAAAGAAATCCTTTATTTTATTTAATATTTTCTTTGTTGTTTTCATGAAACCGTCAATTGATATTGTATTTTCCATGCTGGAATTTAGTTCGTTAATCTTCTCAGCTCCATAATGAAGGAGTCCAATAACAGTAGAATATTCCGGCTTTGCCAATGAATCTTTTATCCCGGTGAAACCTGATAAATCAGGTGTTCCAATACGAATTGGTTTATTAAAACTTGCTTTGCATAATTGACTCAGATTATTAAGTTGGGCTGTTCCGCCTGTGATTATTAGACCTGCTGCCATAGCATCAAATTGCGGGAATTTCAGTAATTCCTGATAGGTCCTTCCCAACATGTGTTGGAGTCTTGCTTCCATTAACTGGGCGAGAAATTTTCTTGATTTTTTGTCTGTTTTTTCCTCTCCCATGCGTTGTATTTCTACCATTTCTTCTCTATCTACAACTTCTGATAATGCAGAACCTGCAGTTTTCTTAATTTTTTCGGCAAAATTCATTGGTGTAATCAATCCAACAGCTATATCTTTAGTGATATCGTTACCGCCATATTCAATTACTCCGCTGAATCTCAGAGTGTTCCGGTAGAATACAGCTACATCAGTTGTGCCTCCTCCAATATCAAGAAGAATTGCTCCCAGATGTCTTTCGTCGTTATTGAGAACTGATTTGCCTGATGCCAGCGAAGAAACTACCGGTTCCTTTACTTTGTATCCGGCAAGTTCTATTGCTTTGAGAAGATTTCTTTTTGCCGTAGATTCGACCGTAATCAGATGAACGAAGGATGTAAGATGATAACCAGTCATATTCACCGGATTTATTATATCCTTTTTACCGTCAATCTCGTAGAACTGAGGTAGACTGTGGATAACTTCATAGTTCTCACTGGTGAGCTGACTATTGGAAATTGCATTGTTTTCAGCTTTTCTGATACTTTCTTCGACATGTTCTCTGGTGAATTCTCCAGGTTGGCTTTGAACTCCAACTATTGAAGTTCTGCCTATCACATTCTGACTTTTGATGAATTTTCCAGAGATGCTTGCAAAAATATTTATTGCTTCCAGTGAGGATTTATCCTCAGCTTGTTTGAGGGCAGATCTGATTGATTTGGCTATTGAGTCGATATCCTTAATAACTCCTGATTCTATTCCTAAAGAGACACATTCTCCTTTGCCTTTGATCTCGACTTTATTGTCTGCATGAACAGTAGCTATTATTGCGGTAACTTTTGTTGAACCAACATCTAATGCAGTTAAAACTACATCATTTCTCATCTATTCTCCTTGTGTTCATGCTCAAATAGTATGTAAACATATTATATATCCTTTATTACCACCATATCTTTGTATTGCAAGTCGATTACTTTGTTTTCAGGGATTCCTCTATTATCAAGAACAAATTTCAATCTTTTAAGTTTATCTTCCAAATCATCTTTACCCAGATAGATTGAACTGCCAAAATCTATGTCGGTAAAATACAGTCTATCATTTTTTTTATAGTATTCAGATATTTTGGTGTCAAAATTTGGAATATTTTCGTTAATTAAAGTACGTAATTCGAATACTTCATTTACTAGTTCATTGTCCAATTTTTGGGCGATATTAATTTTTTCATAAGGTATATCAGTAACAATTATGGGCAGATCTTCTTTGATGTAGAATTGATTAGTATCAAGGACGATGCGATCGCCATCTATTGGAAACAACATTCCTTCTTTTGATCTTACATAGAATTCTCCAATCCTCTCTGTGATCTCTATTTTGACTTTGGCAGGAAACACTTTGTTAATTTTCACTTTTTTTATTCTGATTATGTTTTCATACCTTAATTTAATTTCATCATTTGGAACTTCAAAAATATTCCTCCCGATAAAGTCTTCTGCTAAATCTTCCAATGATTCAAGATTATTACAACCAACAATCTCGATTTTCCTGATATTGAAAAGAGGGATGTTTCTTAACAGGTATTTTGACAAATATACTAAGCTACCAGCCAACACAAGAAAAACAAAGAAAGTAGCGAAGTATCGGCTATTTCCC
>JAQVBK010000404.1 GCA_028690365.1 Candidatus Cloacimonadota bacterium | reverse complement strand
CTTCTTTTTCAATAAGTTTATCTGCGACTTCTGAATCTACCCTTACAAATCTTGACTCTTTAAATTTCGATTCGAGATGATTTATCAGGTGAACATCGAGCTGTCCATCGAGAAGCAGAATATCATAACCTTTTGCTTTTGCCTTGTCAATGTAGGCATACTGATCAGTTTTGTTGGTAGAGTAAAGATATATCAGAGTATTATTCTTATCAGTCTGATTTTCCTTAATGATCTTTTCATATTCCTCGAATGTAAAGTACTTATCGTCTGTATTTTTAAAGAGAGTGAATTTCGAAGCCTTCTCATAAAACTTCTCTTCAGTGATCATTCCATACTCAATGAACAGTTTAAGACTATCCCATTTTTTCTCAAACTCTTCTCTGTTGTTCTTAAAGATATCATTCAGCCTGTCGGCAACTTTTTTAGTTATATGGCTCGATATCTTTTTTACGTTAGAATCGCTCTGAAGATAGCTTCTTGAGACATTAAGCGGAATATCAGGTGAATCTATAACACCATGTAGAAGGGTTAGAAACTCCGGAACAATCCCTTCGACTGAATCAGTAACAAAAACCTGGTTGCAATAAAGCTGAATTTTATTCTTCTGAATCTCTATGTTGCTCTTGATCCTTGGAAAATAGAGGATACCTGTCAGTCTAAAAGGATAATCAACATTAAGATGTATATGAAACAACGGCTCGTCACCTGAGGGATACAGTTCATGATAGAACTTATCATAATCTTCATCCTTTAAATCTGCCGGTTTCTGAGACCATGCAGGTTTGATGTTATTAATGATTTTATCTTTACCTGTCTCGACCATCTTTCCATCTTTCCATTCTTTTTCTTTGCCGAATGAAATTTCTATTGGCAGGAATTTACAGTACTTCTTCAGCAGTTGTTCAATTCTGCTATCCTCCAGAAATTCTTTCGACTCCTTATCAATAGTCAAAATAATATCTGTTCCCCTGTTGTCTTTTTCAACCTCTTCGATCGTAAATTCAGGACTCCCATCGCAGGTCCATTTAACAGCCTGGGCTCCGTCCTGATAGGATCTTGTTACAACTTCAACTTTGTCTGATACTAAAAATGAAGAGTAAAAGCCCAGTCCGAAATGTCCTATAATTGAATTGACCTGATCTTTATATTTTTCGAGAAAATCGTTTGCACTTGAAAAAGCGATTTGATTCAGGTATTTATCTATTTCTTCACTCGTCATACCGATACCTCTGTCGGAAACTATAATGGCTTTTTTCTTTTTATCAACGGAAACACGAATAGTTGTATCCCCTAAATCTCCTGTATAATCACCAACAGAAGCCATCGTTTTCAGTTTCTGTGTTGCATCAACTGCATTTGAAATAAGTTCACGAAGGAAAATTTCGTGATCAGAATAAAGGAATTTTTTAATTATGGGAAAAATGTTCTCAGTTGTTACTCCAATTTTACCGGTTTGCATATCTTAAAATATTTATATTAAACATCAACAATATGTCCATCACTTTCAAAAGATGTGCCGTAAGTTCACAACTGACAAATAGTCACTTTTTTTACTTATCAGCAGAAAAATAATCTCCCGCAGATTTCGCAGACTAAAACAGATGAGATCCAGTCCTTACCAGCGCCGATTAGTAATGGTGACAAGATTATCAATATATCATGTTTACACAAAAGGCACGAATTCCAAATTCGCGCCAGCTAAGGAAATATCCGCGCCAGTATAAAAATCAAAAATACTGAGGAAACCTAAAATAAGAAATGAGGACAAGGAGAGCTGACAGTGCCAGAAAAATCAGAAGAAAGTAAAATGAAAGATTCCTCCTTTTTTTGAAGATCCCAATGCTATATTCACTTATCAGTTTCTTTACAGCATTATGGATGCGGAGTATTGAATTTGTATTTTTAGGAATAAATGCATCAATATTATGCATCACATACTTTTTTATCTCTGCCATTTTATCCGGAGGCCCAAGCAGGATAAGCCCTGTACGATGATCTATCTTCTTTATATCTAATGTCAGTTGATCTATAATTTCATAGTTTTCTTTTGTGTCGTGTACTCCGATTATTGCAACCTTACAGAATTTGTTCTCCCTTCCAGCTTCAAGCTGAGCCAGAAATTCCTCTCGTGTCTGGAATGATAATACAAGATACCTTGAAGCATCTGCAAACCTTTTTTTGACGTCCTCAGAGAATCCCCTGTGATCATCGTAGCATAAAATCTGAGTCTTGATATCCTTTGCCATAATAGATGCAGTAAAGATACTTATTCTTTATTTCTTGCATCAACATTTATTTTCAAATGCCATAATCCATTCTGAAAATTATAAGAATCATATGAATAATCGGGTCCATAATAACGCCTGTCATCTTTCATTGCCGGTGAGAAAGGCACCAGATGGTCAAAAACAATTGTACTTTCTGAGTCGAATCTCAGAGACATCATCCCATTTGCTGCATATTCAAATACATTCCTGAACCGTATCTGATCTCCTGAGTCAAACCACTTTTTCCCAAATACAAGTGAATCCGCCTGACTAAAACTTACTACATCAATTATTTTTCTTGTAATCTCCGGATTGCCATAATTAATTCCAAGCAGTATCCAGCATTGATTATTTACACTCCTGCAGGGTTTCAGATCATAATACAAAGCTCCGTACCAATCCGATCCTGTATAAATAGTATCTGTTCTTACCGGATCTTCTCGATAAGTTGCAGATAATTTATAAATGCGGTTCCTTTTTCTCTCATCACCTTTTTTTATGAAATAGCAATGGTAAATACAGGGGATAGTACTGAGTACCAGGTTCCATGTTACA
>JAQVBK010000403.1 GCA_028690365.1 Candidatus Cloacimonadota bacterium | reverse complement strand
GCAGTGAAGGCGAACGGGCTGAAGACCGGAGATCTGGCTACCAGACGATAAATTGTGATTGGATGTAATAAGACTTTATAGGATAGGTACCCTTACATAAATGACAGAAATCATTTGTGCAAGGGTACCTTTCTTGATTCACGTCAATACAAATCACTAGTGTATATACGCTGTTTACTCAATAGTGATAAAGGCATAATTCTTCAATTGATTCAAAAAGGAATAAGTACTTTCTCGACAGGTTTCTTCCGACACTTCGTAGACGTTCATTAACCGCTGCAATATATCAGACACTGCAATAGGATCTTGGATATAATCCCAGATTTCATTTGCAGCTCCCTTTAGTAAGAAATATTTTCCGGATGAAAAATCAATCATTACTTTCTCCCCATCCAAATCTGTAACTTCCAGCTTTTGAATCAATTTTACTCTACTATTATCAATCATAAAAATCCTCCTCGTAAATTGTTTGAAATTTTATCAGTTTATTTAATATTTTGTTCAGCATAAGTCATCCCATAAGTAGAGAGTGAATATCTGTACATAAGAACAAAGATAACGAAGTCTGGCCGGAAGTTAATACTCGCATAAGAGCGAACTCAGGTAAAAGGTACTACCCTTGCCCAAGGTACTTTCGCACCATATCTGTCCGTGGTGCTTCTCCATAATAGATGCAGCAATGGATAATCCAAGTCCGCAGCCCATAGATTGTTCCGGTGTTCTTGAGTCGGAAATCATAAAGGTGCGATCAAAGATCAGAGGCAGGTACTTCTGTTCAATACCAATTCCGGTATCAGTTACAGCGATTATAACTTCTCTTTCGTAAATATCTGCTTTCAGGATTATTTCATCATTCGGTGATGAATATTTCAGAGCATTTGTAAAGAGATTATCTAGGACTCTCAGGAACATTTTCTGATTGAGCATAGCTAAATACGGAAAGTACTCCGGGACCCTGAAAGATAACCTGCGCTGTGCATATTTCTTATCCTCTTTACAGGAGTTAAAAAATTCTGACAGACAGCTCTCAATTTGAACTGGTTGTAGTGAGATACTGTCATTAAAGGAATCCAATGACGTGACCATTAGCATTTCGTTCAAAAGGTAATCGAGAGTGTGTAATTTGCCATGCATTTGGTTCAATGTCAAGAAAACTTCCTGTTCCTCAAGATGATCATAGGTAAGAAGATATTCCACATAGCCTTGCAATGTTGTGATGGGTGATCGTAAATCGTGTGAAATGTTAGCCAGAAGTTCGGATCGTTTCTTCTCACTCTCAACTAATTTCTTATTTGATTCAGTGAGCTTCAGATTCGCCTGATGAAGGGCAATGGTTAAATCTTCAACAGTTAATTCCGGTTTGGCAAATGCAATTTTATTTGCTTCGTAATTCATTTTATGTACTCCTGTTTTATATGAAACATGTAGCCTTTTGACCAGACAGTTTCAATCATATTTTCCAATTCGCTGTAAGAAGCCATCCTTTTACGTAAGCGACTGGCGATTACCATAATTGTTTTTTGATCACTTTCTGAATATACGCCCCAGATATGATTACTAATCGCTTCAAAGGTTACAATCTGATTCGAGTTTGTAACCAGAAGTAGGAGCAAATCATACTCGCGATTGCTGAGAAGAAGATCATCCTTATGGCAATAAGCTTTGTGCTGCTTCAAATCGAGAGTCAGGGGAGGATAGCGGATCAGGTTGAAATTTGATTGAGCACTGTAACGGCGGAGCTGAACCTTAATTCGGGCGGACAGTTCGCGAAAACTAAAAGGCTTTACCATATAATCATCCCCACCAAGTCCTAATCCTCGGATTTTATCGTTTTCGCCGGACCGACCACTTAGGAAGATAATTGGTGCTGTGCAAAAGGAACGAATTTGTTTACAGAGTTCAAATCCATTCAATCCCGGCATCATTATGTCTAAAATAATACAGTCAGGTTGAAAGCTCTTTATTACAGAAAAAGCATCGTTTGGATTCGACGAAATTTTTACTAAATAGCCTTCTTTGGTAAAGAATCTGGCATTTATCTCTAAAAAATCACTGTCGTCATCAACGAAAAGAATGTTTGACATGGAAGCATCTCCTTGTTATAATGTAAAATATTGGAAATAAATAAATCATCTTACTAGAAGAAAAAGTATTTTTTTGAAGTACAGAAGCATTACATTTTTTATTATATCTTAATTGGAAAATATTGCAATTAAAATTGTAAAAAAGTGTAAATTATATGTGGCTCTAAAAAATCTTTTAGTAGGTGAGGTCATCATATGATTTTTGTAGCTTTGGGTACTCAAAAGTTTCAGTTAAACAGATTGTTAATAGAAATAGACGAACTGATTGAAACAGGAGGTATTACACAGGAAGTAATTGCTCAAATCGGTGTTTCTGATTATATACCAAAGCATTATCAGTATTATCGTTATATTGATAAAAAGCAATTTGACGATTTTATTTCACAGGCAACAGTTGTTATAACACATAGTGGTGTTGGTTCTATTATTTCAGCACTAAAGGCAAAGAAACCGGTCGTAATCTATCCAAGAC
Source organism: Candidatus Cloacimonadota bacterium (assembly GCA_028690365.1). Taxonomy (GTDB): domain Bacteria; phylum Cloacimonadota; class Cloacimonadia; order Cloacimonadales; family JAQVBK01; genus JAQVBK01. Next base: position 277 of record JAQVBK010000403.1, on the reverse strand, counting down.
TACACAAGTACCATGAACATGTTGACGACCATCAGCTCGATATCGCGAAAGCATTTGAGAAGAAAAAATACGTTATCTGTCGCTATGATGATGTTCCATTAAGTCAGGTTATGAAGCGATGCAGACAATATCCTTTTGCAGATTATGTTTCGAATACGAATCGGATGGTAGGAATTATTAATGACTTTCTGAGCCAGGAACAATGATAAGCGGGACATGCTGACAATTAATTCTCATTATGCTAAGAATTAGATAAGTAGGAGGGAGGAAATGAGAT
>JAQVBK010000402.1 GCA_028690365.1 Candidatus Cloacimonadota bacterium | reverse complement strand
GGGGGTTAAATGAAACAAAATAATATTAGAAATTTCTGCATTATAGCACACATTGATCATGGAAAATCAACTCTTGCAGACAGATTGCTGGAATTAACAAATGTTATTTCCAAAGATAGAAGAGCTGAGCAGATCTTAGATGACATGGATCTGGAAAGAGAAAGAGGCATTACCATAAAAGCACACGCCATTTGTATGCACTACCTACATAAAGGTGAGAATTATACTCTCAACCTGATAGATACTCCCGGTCACGTAGATTTTTCTTATGAAGTCTCCAGAAGTTTGGCTTCATGCGAAGGAGCTCTGCTTCTTGTTGATGCAGCTCAGGGAATAGAAGCTCAGACTGTCAGCAATATGTATATGGCTCTTAATAACGATCTGGAGATAATCCCCGTCATCAACAAAATTGACTTGCCCGGAGCAGATGTAGAAACAACAGAACACGAAATTGAAGATCTTATTGGAATAGAGAAAGAATCAATTTTTAAAATAAGCGCAAAAGAAGGTATTGGAATTGATGTGCTCCTACAGGGAATCATTGATAAAATACCCTCTCCGGATGGTGATTTGGGCAAGCCTCTCAAAGCGTTGATTTTTGATTCTTACTTTAACACATACAGAGGTGTCGTAATTCTTGTAAGAGTCTACGATGGAATTATTTCTAAAAATGATTCTATTACCCTGATGTCTACTGACAAAAATTATGAGATAGAGGAACTTGGGTATCTTGGTATCGAAATGATTCCAGGCAAAGAGCTCAAAGCCGGAGAAGTTGGATACATAATTGCCAACATCAAAGAAGTTGCAGAAGCGAGAGTTGGTGACACGGTTACTCACACCAACAGAAAATGTGAAAAAGCATTACCAGGATTCGAACAGCCTAAGCCAATGGTTTATAGTGGGATCTTCCCTATTGCCGGTGAGGACTATGAATCTTTGAGAGATAGTTTGGGGAAACTTAAGTTGAATGATTCATCGCTTGTTTATGAACCAGAAAATTCTCTTGCCCTTGGATTCGGTTTCAGATGCGGCTTCCTGGGAATGCTGCACCTTGAGATTGTTAAAGAAAGACTATTGAGAGAATATAACATACCCATTATCACAACCACTCCCAGTGTTAAGTTTCTTGTAACTTTGACAGACGGAACTTCCAAGATTATTTACAATCCCGTTGACATGCCTGATCCTGTAAAAATTGATTTCATTCAGGAACCAGTAATGGATGTAGAAATTATCGTACCTACTGAATTTGTGGGAAATATAATGAAGATAACTCTGGAAAGACGTGGCATTCAGAAAAACATGCAATACATTGATGACAAAAGAGTTTCATTATCATATGATATGCCATTGCTTGAAATTGTTTATGATTTCTATGACAAACTAAAATCTGTATCCAGAGGATATGCCTCCATGGACTATTCATTCAAGGAGTATATCAAAGCAGAAGTAGTTAAGGTCGATATACTGCTCAACGGGGAAAAGGTAGACGCAATGTCATTTATCTCCCACAAAGAAAAGGCTTACAGGTGGGGCAAAGGAGTAACTGATGTTTTGGCAGAATCAATTCCGAAACATCTCTTTAAGATTGCTATCCAAGCTTCGATTGGTGGAAAAATACTTGCCCGCAGCACAATTAGCGCAATGAGAAAAAATGTTACCGCTAAATGCTACGGAGGTGATATCACTAGAAAAAAGAAACTCCTGGAAAAACAGAAAGAAGGCAAAAAACGAATGAAAGAGATTGGTTCTGTAGAAGTTCCTCAGGAAGCATTCCTTTCGGTATTCAAAGTAGACAGGGCCTAATGTCGGTATTCAAAGTAGACAGGGTCTGATGTCTGTAGAGTTGATTAAAGGATATTAGTATCATGCAAGAAATTTTCAGTTCCCCTATATTTATAGCCCTGTTACCTTTACTCATATTTCTTTCCCGAATTGTAGATGTAACTCTGGGAACAATCCGCATTATTTTTGTCAGTAAAGGTTTAAAATATCTTGCTCCCATGATTGGTTTTTTTGAAGTACTTATCTGGCTGACCGCAATGAGTCAAATTATGCAAAATTTAAACAGCCCCATCAATTATATTGCTTATGCTTCCGGTTTTGCAGCAGGTAATTTTGTAGGTATATATCTTGAAAATAAATTAGCAGTAGGAGTAACACTCATCAGAATTATTACTGCCAAGAACGCTGATTCACTCATAGGAGAATTGGTAAAGAAAGGTTATCGGGTAACTCATACAAGTGCTTTGGCAAATGGAGTTGAATCTGAAATCATTTTCATGCCGGTGAGAAGAAAAGAAATTAGCACAATTTTGGCACTGATAGAAGAAAATAATCCAAATGCTCTCTACACTATAGAAGACGTCAGAAGCATAAGCAAAAGATCCCTACCTGTTATGTCATCTGCTGATCAACAAAGGGAAGACTTTTCACTAATTTCCAGAAACCAGAGGAGAAAAGGGAAATAACTACTCGGATTTCGCCAAGCTAATCAGCATTTTCTCCAACTCCTCCCACCTGACTAAGAGTTTTCTATAAAGTTCAATAGTTAGCAAAAAGTCTTCAGCATTATTTTCCTCTAATTGCGTAACTATCTCAACTATTTCAGCAAAACTCATATTCAATGCTCCACCCTTTATCTTGTGAGCAATCATCTTAATATTTTCTATATTTTTTTCTTCAACAGCCCTTTCAAGTGACTGGAAGTAACCGGGAAAAATCTCAAGAACAGTTGAAATTAATGCTGTCATCACTTCATTATCATTCCCTATTTTCCTCAGTAATTTATCTTTATCAAATTTGACACTGTCTGGAACTGTTGAATATT
>JAQVBK010000401.1 GCA_028690365.1 Candidatus Cloacimonadota bacterium | reverse complement strand
ATACAGTTGTGAGGTACTTCCCATATTAACAATGCGTTGTTGTTAATAACTATAATTAATCCATTTGAATCAATGACGATAATGCCTTCTGACATTTTCTCAAAAAGAATATCTCTAGCAACTGGTTCAAATTGAAATAGTCTGAATTTATGAAATCCATAATATACCATTATCCCCGACAACAGAAAAGCAAACGGCATAGGAATTATATTCAACTTCAGTAAATTCAACATGTTAGGATGAAAGAGGATATGACAGATTAATGGAACTGTAACACCAAAAATAATCATGGTCATCTGCTTCTTAACAATACCTTTTGCGTGTATAAATCGGTTGAACAAAATGCTGATTGCAATTACATTAAGCGATAAAGCATATGTTTGCTGAATCCAGTACCAGTAGGATGGTTTAGTGATGATCTGCACAAAAACATTTTCTGTGTTAAAAGAAATGTCACTGTACATTAGGTGATGATACTGATTGCTGATCAGAAAAGCTACACTGAAAAAAGGAATAGCAGAATAGAAGCAGATATTCAGTGGAGTGAACTTATAATTTTGGGAATATTTAATTACGAATAGAAAAAAGAATAGAGGGCTAACGTGAACAGCTGAATGACTGATGACAAAAAAAAGATAAGCGATTTTTGGCGAAATTGAATTTATCTGTATGGCATAACTCAAAGTATGGACGGCAAATAAAAAAGTCAGAACGGCAAAGAAGATAACTCCCTTGGCAGAATGATGACGCAATAAAATCTCGATAATAACAAAAGAATTATACCAGATACGAATAATGGAATTACTGTAAAATTTAACATTCCCGATTCTCCTTGATTTAATTACTGCGGGGTTGATAATAATCAATAAAATAATCAATCATTCTTTCAAATTATGAGATTCCGAAAAATTATCAGACCAAATAATTGCCGATTTAACACAAGGCAAGCAAAATCTATGAACTTTTTTTCGTAAGCTGTATTAAAAAATGTTCAGGCTGATTTATGTGAAGGTTTTTTTAAAAAATATTTATTCTAATGATGAACATTTTTAAGAGTTGACAGAATTTTTGCCTATTGATTTTTACATATTTAAATCTTTAAAAAGCTAAATTATTTATTGATAGTTAGTTGGAGAAAAAACTAAGGAGAATCCTATGGCTAAAAAAATTCTTATTCTAAATTTGCTCTTGCTGACAATAGTCTGTCTAAAAGCGCAAATCGTCAATGAAGGTTTTGAAACGGGTGATTTTTCTGCATATTCATGGCAGCTTTCAGGAAATGGAGATTGGTATGTGGTTTCGGAAGTTTCCAATTCAGGTAACTTTTGTGCTCGAAGCGCAGTTATTGATCACAATCAATCATCTTATGCAACCTTATCTACAGAAAATTCTACCCCTGCTGTGTTGAGTTTTTATTGGCGAGTTAACAGTGAAATGGACTATGATTTCATGAAATTTTCTATTGATGGACAACTGTTTACTCAAATAAGCGGAGTAACTGACTGGCAAGAAGTAATACTGTATATACCCGCCGGTAATCATAGTTTTGAATGGTCATATATCAAAGATGTCAGTGTTAGCAATGGCGATGATTGTGGCTGGATTGATGATATTTTATTCACTTATCCTGATGATGATTTCCTGGAAGATTTGGCTATTACTGATTTTCAGGGAGAAACTCAACTTTACAATGGAATAAGTAATAGTTTCTCAGTAAATGTAAGTAATCATGGCAATTCTCCCCAAGGTGTTTTTAGTATCGATTTAGTTCTGGACAATGACATAATCGTTTATTCAGAAGAGGTAACGCACATGATTAATCCTGGAGAAATTTATAGTCATGAGTTGGAGTGGACTCCTGAGAATTTCAGCGAGTTTTCGGTTGCGGAATTGACAGTGTCCCTAAATTCTCCTTTTGATGAGAACATTGCTAATAATAGAAGCAATCCTTTACTGGTTACATTCATGACTGAAGATAATGCAGTTTTTTCTATCGGAGAATCTGGTGAATTGGGTGGGTTTATTCCAGTAAATCCAGCGTACAATAACAGTATGTCTCAGACAGTTTATTATGACGAAGAGATATCTGTTAATAGCGAAATTCTGGGAATTATCTACCATTATGATTTTGTCAGTGAATGTGTGTTTGAAGAATTATCGTTATGGATAGGAACAACTGAACTTGATAATCTGGCTTCCGGTTGGGCTGCATTAGATTCTCAGCAACAGGTATTCAATGACGAAATTTGTTTTCAACAGGGAGAACACTTTCTTTATATTCAATTTTCAGAGCCGTTTATCTATGATGGTGGAAATCTCATTGTGACTGTAGTCAAACATTTTTCAGAATCAGTTTTCAGCTATAATAACAGATTTTTTATGAGCACAGATGATTCTAATCTCAGTAGAAGCCGTGCTCTCTTCCAGGATGTGAATCCGATCAACCCTAATCAAACTGAAAACGGTATAGTCATAGACTCTTTTGCAAATACAATTTTTATCGCAAATACTCTAGGAACAGTTTTTGGATCAATCACAAATGAAAATGGTAATCCGATTGAAAATGCTTATGTCAGTGTGAATGAAAACTATCACGCAATCAGTGACAGCAATGGGTTTTATTCAATTGGAATCTTACCTTCCGGAGATTATGGTCTTACAGTTACTGCCACAGGTTATCAGGAATATGTAGGAGAATCTTTCAGTATCTCCGGTGGAGAATCTCTTGAGATGAACATTACACTGGACTTTGTTTCTACAGAGACTCCGGAAGTTCCCAACAATGTATTCAAGATTTTAGGTAATTTTCCGAATCCCTTTACGGTCACTCACGGGAT
>JAQVBK010000400.1 GCA_028690365.1 Candidatus Cloacimonadota bacterium | reverse complement strand
TCTGCCAATTTTCTTTTTTCTCAGATATCAAGCATTTTTCAACCCCAGGGTATAGTTCAATAGTTATATCTTTGATTTTTGACCAGCATAATAGTTTTTTACACCATTGTCCGACATTAGGTTCTTCATTGTCCTGTGTAATTGAATCATAAACGTATTTGGACACGGTAATAATCTGTTCTTTTAGTGGTTCAGACAGGGATTGTTGATCCCAGATTTTTATCAGATCGATACTACCACCCCTTTTGCTGACAATGTCTGATATCTTTGCTATTGTGTATGTAACTACGTTGGCTCTGTATCCGCCAGTATACCAAGGTCTATTCGACACTATGTCCTGTGTTGTTCTGAACAGTATTGCTAGGGCGACCGACTCTTTGAAATATGTTTCGTTGTATTTTGAGCCGTCTGTTCCATAACTGCTAGAGATATCCTCTGCATATTTATTGAAGCTATATTGGGCACCTCTGCTTACAATGTCTGGATGGCATTCATAACTGTTCCAGAATTTGGCCAAATCTGTTTTTGTGAAATACTGTGATTTGGGGTTTTCTAATTTGAATTTGGTAGCATCGGATGATGTTAATGATAACTGATCCTGTTGATATTGTCCTCTTGCTCTCTCATAATACCAGCGGGTGGTATATGCAATACCTGTTGCAGAAGGAGCTCTGATGTTTCTTGAATATTTTTCCATTTGACGGTGGAATGGATGGTTGGAGAAGAAATCAGACTCACTAACTTTTGTCTGTGTATTTGCAGATCTGGATATGACTGGGACAATTTCTTCTGCTTCTTTTGTAGGTATGACGGATATCTTCATGGGGACAAATATGGGAGTTAGATCAGGTTTGTCTTTTGATTTGCCGACCGTATATATTGATACAGTGGTTTGTCCGCCATTAACAATTTGAAGAGATGTAATGTCTGTAATGAATGATCCGTTGTATCTGTTTTCAACTACGATGTTTGTTGCCGTAGTGGATATGCCGTTGTTGTAGGCGAAGAACATATCTGGTTCTTTAAGAATCGTAGCTCTGATGTATTTGTTAGTTTTATTTGTAAATCTTAGGAAGGAACGTACGTTGGCTTCAAGAAGTTTACCGCCGTATTTTTCAAATAAATCGGACAATAGTTTTCCGGGTATGATACAGAGATATGATTCATATTTGACTGTTTTCGACGCTTCACATGCTTTTATACAAGGTATTCCGTCTGAACCGAAGTTTTTTAGATTGATTTCGAGGTCTTTATATCCCAATTTTGATATCTTTAGATTGAAAATGTTTGAAATATCCCATAAACTAAGCATGGATATTTTGTCATCAATTCTATCTATGTCTAATGTTTTTATTCTATCGCTTTTGACACAATCCGTAATTACATATATTCGATATCTTTCGATTGAGTCTCTGAGGTCTGAAATGTATGTGGACAGTTCATACCCCATGCTACTCTCATCAGCATTTTTTTGAATTATTCCAGAGAAGGATTCATCAATGAAAGCTATCGAGCGGTCTACTAACTTGTCTACATCGGTTCTGGTTATCGTTGTAAGTTCTTTTTTTGCAGAATAATAGCAGATAAATATCGAGAATGTTTTGTCATCTTCGTCGTAGTTGTACCCGTCGATTTCAATTTTCTTTCCTTTGAGGCCTATTCCTTCATAGTAGCATGGAACAAAATCAGAACATTCTTCAAATTCGATGAGATCGTTTGCTATTGTCTGGACGAATTCAGATCTATTAAATTCCATGTTTGCGACTGCGCCGAGATTGGTCGATTGTAGCAAATCATTTCTGAATTCTTCTAGTTCCATCCTTACACCTTATGTTCTTTTATTGAATCGATGTTGATTTCGTATTCTGCATCCCAGATTCCAGGTTGGTTGATTTTTGATCTTCTGAGACTTGGGAATTCTGTATCGATATAATATTCTTCGAATTTAACGATTTCATAAGCATATTCATCATATTTTGGATTATTGGTATAGCCTGTAATACGCAGAATTTCTGTGAATAGTCTTTTTGATATAGATTTTGACATATTATTATTAATTTCATTACACAGTGAGTTGATGATAACTTTCGATGGAGATTCGATACTTGTCTTTCTGAGTGTGATTAGTATTAATTCTCCCTCATCATCTCTGTCTAATTGATCTAAAGATGAAATTGTAATCGTTTGTTTACCTATATTCGTAGTTTTTATTTCATACCATTTATCTGGGCAGATGAAATCTTGTTTTCCTAATTTTGCATTCATCCATGAATTCAACGCAATTGTTTCTCCATATTTCGGAATTAGAAGATCTCTAAGTGCAATTAATTCTCCGATAAGTCCTTGTATTTCGCTAGAATTAAGTTCTCCAGGTGGATTTTTGAATAATTCTCTCCACAATTTGTATCTATTTGTAGCATATTCAAAACTCAATTTTGGATCGATATTATGGCTGTGTTCAATCAAGTCTGAACAAAATGATGAAAATATATTAGCATATTCCGAATCATTGAGTTGGAATAATAATGACCATCTTCCATCCGCACGTTTTCCTTTAAGGATTTTTATGTACTTTGTCGGTTCTAAATCAGGAGGCTCTTCGGAGGAAACCAGTTGAAGTGCTTGTGGTGGTGCTGAGTTTTCAAGTCTCCATTGAATTGGATGATTTTTGCAAGGTGTAAAAAAGAAATCTGTCTCTTTTTCTGTCATTCAATTTCCTCCTCATCAAGATCCGGATTTCCAATTCTACTGTATACTGCGTTTGCTTTGTATTTAATAATGTATTTTTCAGAATCTGGATCGTTAGGATCGATGGCAGCTTGTGGGAAACCTACTGCTAAT
>JAQVBK010000399.1 GCA_028690365.1 Candidatus Cloacimonadota bacterium | reverse complement strand
TGTTGCTTCAGATGTAGACACAGCTATATCAGAAATCAGACCTCATAAAGGAGAAAAGGTAACTGTAGCTGAATTCAAGATGTTTCGGGATTTGGAACTTGCTGATCTTCGTGATCCTAAAGAAAGTATCAGCCCTTTCCAACTGAATGACGATAACGAACTTGAACTCATTTATAAAAATCTATCTTACTTAACAATGCTTGGAAATGAGCTATCAAAGCCAATTATTCCTCAGGAAGTTAACCTGGAATACTTACCAAGTCAATACTTATGCGAATTAATTAAACAAATTGGTTTTCATGGAATAATATACAAGAGTTCAGTCAGTAATGGAAACAATTTTGTTATCTTTAATGACGAAAAATTAGATGTGATAAATTGCTCATACTATGAAATCACAGACACCAAAATTTACTCCAACAAACTAGACCTCTAAAAGAGTTCTATAAAATCTCTACACACTTTTTCTACTGATAGGATTTACTCCGGTGGATTGCATTTGCTGCAAGGGGTGTAGCCTTTTTCTTTGGCTTCCTTGAGGGTGATTTCTATTTTGCTATCTTTCAGATATTTGCAGGTGCTGGTGTGGTATTTTTTTCCCGATTTGGTGATATAGACGGTAATTTCATCGGGATCTGTTTCACCAGGGGGTGTGGAGTTGTCTGGTTTTTTGTCCCATATGTCAACGGTGTTGGATTTGCTGTCCCATTCTACATGTTTTCCTAGATGATCGGCAAGGAAACTGATGGGAATCCAGACTTCTTCATCATAGAGAAATGGTTCTTTTTCAGTTTTCACCTTTTTATCGTTCACATTTACTTCAATATCTCGCAATTCGATCATGATGTCTTTTTCGGTGTTTTTACCAATGACTACGGATGTAAAACCCAAAAAAATGATCATAAAAACAAGCAGTAGTTTTTTCATTTGGTTATCCCTTCGTTGGTTGTTTTCTTCAGTTTCATTATAAATCTCAAACAGAAAAACGCCAGTGGAGAAACTTTTATATAAGCAGTCACTTTCGGACAAACTTCTCGTAAAACTGTGAAAATCGTTCCTATCCTTTTCTTTTAAAACTATTACGGATACAATTGAAACAACTTAAAATATGAAAGGAGAACCAATGAGTATACTGAATAATGCAATCAAAATGGAAATAGAGGGAGAGGAGTATTATCGCAAGCTAGCAGAAAGGAATAAAGACAATCCTCCTCATGGTGTTTTTCAGAAGTTAGCAGATGATGAAAAGGAACACGCTCATGTATTGAAACAAAAGGAAGAGCATCGGGAATGCACAATTAAAAAAAGTCAGACATTTCAAAAGGCTTCTAGCGTGTTTCAATCATTGGAAGAGTTTAAGAGCGATATAAGAGAAATACCTTCACAGATAGATTCTTATAGATTCGCTCTAGAAAAAGAAAAAGAGAGTATTGACTTGTACACTGACCTAAAAGAAAAATCGGAATCAAGCGACGATAAGGAGATTTTCGATTTTCTAATTGAGCAGGAAAAAGATCACTACAACACTATTAACAACCTAATAGACCTTTTAACACAAGCGGAAGATTGGGTTGAATCGGCAGAATTTGGAATCAGGCCGAAGTATTGAACCGAGTGCTTTGAAGTTGTTTTCATGAAGGTGGAATGTAAACTTGCCAAGTGAATCACTTCATGGTAAAAGTATTGTGGCAGTTTGCGAAGCAAGATTGCCAAATAACTTATACATAGGAGATGTTTTTTGAGAATTAACAACACATTGGAGATTGTAAACTAACCGGGAGGTTGGTGTAAATACAATCAACAGCACTTACCTCCCAAAAGTGTATGTATCACTTTTATAGGAGGAATTTTTACAATGAAATCATCGAAAATCGATGTATCCCCATGGATCAAGAAAGTACATATTCGTAATGAAATAAAAGCTGATTACGAAACCATCGAGACAATTACAAGAAGGGCGTTTTGGAATTTGTATGTGCCTGGATGCGATGAACATTATTTGGTTCATATCATGCGTTCTCACAAGGACTTCATTCCTGACTTAGATTTTGTAATTGAGGTAGATGGTACGCTCATAGGCAATATTATGTACACAAAGGCAAAACTGGTTGATGAAAAGAAAGAAGAGAAAGAGATTCTGACATTTGGACCGGTTTCAATTTTGCCCGAGTACCAACGTATGGGATATGGCAAAATGCTTATGGAGCATTCGTTTCAAAAAGCAACTGCTTTGGGCTGGGACACTGTTGTGATCTTTGGGAATCCAGCGAATTATGTAAGCAGTGGCTTTAAAAGCTGTATGAGATACAATGTTTGTCTTGAGAATGATGTGTATCCGTCTGCAATGATGCTGAAGGAACTGAAACCAGGAGCACTGGACGGGAGAAAGTGGTTTTACTACGATAGTCCTGTCATGAGTATAGACAAAAAAGAAGCACAGCGCTTTGATGAAATCTCTGAGCACTATCTCTAGATAAGGAATTACTTCTGCAGATGGAACTTATTGCACGCTAGGTTCATGTCAACAGAAAGATACTTGTGGGGGTGCAGATATCACTCAATTGTCTGCATCCCCATCCCAACTAAAAATCAACGGGACGTTCGCAAGATCAAGCAGATCTGGAAAATTTGAAATCTTTTCCCAATTTCTTAGAAAACGAATTGGATGCTGAATCAAATTATTGCATAACTCCATGGAAACCAAAATCATGAAAACAGACTGAATATTCACTTGACGAATGTGAATATTCAGTTTATAATAAGCTTAATATTCAATTGAAGAGGTTGTACGATGATCACAGAAAGTGAATTTGTAGAGCTTAAAGAAGTGCTTAACGATAATATCAGTAAA
>JAQVBK010000398.1 GCA_028690365.1 Candidatus Cloacimonadota bacterium | reverse complement strand
GGTTGAAATTTCTGATCTTGAATATGGTGAAGAAGGAACTGCCTCAACTCCAATATCTTTCGTTGTTAGTCCTGAATGTCCCAACAATTATTACTTGTTGATGGAACTAAACATGAACTATTCCGATTCATTTATTACAAAACCCATCGGCATCACAATAAGTGCACCGGAATTACAGCTTGAGAAAGTGAGATTCACTGACGATAACAATAATCAACTGGAGTCTGGAGAAGAAGGTAATATGCACATTTTACTGAAGAAAATGTCATATCTCAATGTAAACAATCTGAATTTAGATGTCAATTTTACTAATCCCGATATTCAGCTCGGTAATCTTCCGCTGGAAGTTGCTGAGATTAATGAAGAATTATATGAAATCATTATTCCTGTGAATGTTATGGAAACGGTTGAAAATGGTAATTATTATGAATATGTTATTACTTGTAGTTACGATAATTCTTCTTTTGAGAAAGAGCTCTCTTATTGTATTGGTAATTACCGTGTTCTAATGCAGGAGGATTTTTCCGGAAACCTGACAAATTGGGCTGTTTTTTCTGGAATTATGGATGACAACAATTATGCCGGTGGTTCAGGAAATGAAGGACTTTTGCAAGCTTCTACGATGACTTCAGTTTTTGCCCAAACGAAGAACCTTGATAAACGAGATGCGCAAAAATACATAATAAAATTCAGATATCGAGCATTTAATGGCAGTGATTATTATGGACTGTATGCAGAAGATAACCAAATGGTTTGGATTGACTATGAAAATATGCAAGAAGCTGATTATATAGAATTGGAATATTCTCCGCAAAACAGTAATGACGAAATGGCTTTTACCTGGGCGATGTCGCAGACAAATAATCAACAATATTTTGCTTTTGATGATATAGAAATTGCCTCAGTAACACATAACCCCGGAGCAATATCAGGAACTGTTACTCTGAATGGGGGAGATGGAGATGTAACACAAGTTGCTATAACAGATGGCTTTACAACTGTATATCCTGACGAGAACGGATTCTATACAATGAATGTTTATGCCGGTAATCTGACTATTTCTGCTGAGTTGTCCGGTTATGTACTATACGAAAGTGATTCTTTTTCAGTAACTCCGAGTTGTCAGATAGAAAACAGTTTTGAAATGGAATATCTGATTCCTCCAACAAACTTAACTTATGAATTTTTCCCGGAAACCAATATTATTCGATTATCATGGGACTTTTCCAATTCAAGATATGAATATTCAATGTCTCGTGAAGACCTGAATGAACTAGAAAAAGAGAGAGAAATAGAAATCACAAATATTCAACAACAAAACAAATCAAGAACTGAGATTTCTAAAAAAGTTATTGAAAGAGAAGCTCAATTCAGTCATTTCAGAGTATATTTAATTCTCAACAACTCTACCACTATCAGTTACAATACGACAAATAATGAATACTCGAGAATTCTATTTTCTCAGGGTAATTACCAATTCTATGTTGTTGCAATTTATCAACCTTCATATATGAGTAATCCTTCAAACACAGTTATATACGATCATGTTGATTCAGAAGATATTAATGCTCCTATATACGAGTTTTCACTTTCTCAAAACTATCCAAATCCTTTTTCTCTATCATCTGACAGAAGTTCAGGAACTGCCATCAACTACACTATCCCTAATGATGGACAGGTAGAATTGTCAGTTTATAATCTGAAAGGCGAGTTAGTAAAAACTCTTCTGAATGAGAAAAGGTCTAAAGGACCAAACTCTACTTTGTGGAATGGGCTTAACGATAACAATAAAATTGTAGGCAATGGTATTTATTTCTACAGACTTAAATTTGAGAACAAGACTATTGCCGTAAAAAAATGCATATTGATTAAATAATTGAGTTTAACGGAATAAAGAAAATTCAGTAGTTTTACGATTAAAGAGCAATCTAAAGATTGCTCTTTTTTTATTCAAATCAGTAATAATTTCCAATCGCGACAACCAATAGCAACTAATAGCTGTAAAATTCAACGATTAAGAGATGTTCAATAAATGGAACACTAATTGCAAACATTTTGGTAGTTTGCTTTCATTATCTGATATCTGCTAAATAGTGCTGAATTATAACTCATTGTTCATAAGTGAATTAAGTAGATCTATGAAATGTTCATTAAGCAAAAAATTATTTTGTTGTACGAAACGGAGAGTGTTTGATGTTATATAATATTTACATCAATAAAATTTTTTTTACACTCTGTAGTCTTACCTAAAAAAGATCCGGAAATATGAAACAAAGGAGACTTAATATTGAAATGAATTTGTGAGTTGATATAGCACAAAATTCTATAAAATATCAAACAAAAGATGGAGGAGCGATGAAATATTTCAGAAAAAGAATGGGAATTCTTCTGATGTTTATCTTGGCTTATGTCTGTTTATGGTCAGCATATCTGACAGACTTGAAGGTTACAGTAGTACAGCCTGACGGGACTGCGATTAATTGTTTGGCTAGCGGAGATGAATATCACAACTGGCTTCATGATGAAAATGATTATACAATAATCAGATCACCAGAAACAGGTTTTTACTGCTATGCTGAAAAGCTTAATAACAAAGTTGTAGCAAGCGAATACATTGTTGGTAGAGTTAATCCTAAAAATACACCTTTGCAAAAGAGCATAAACATTTCGGAAGACGAATACAAACAAAGACGTCGAACAAAATTTCCCCGTCCGGAGTTCAGAGAAGCACCAACAACTGGAACAATAAATAATATCGTAATATTTATCAGGCTTAGCGATTAAACTGAAGTTGCTGATCAGTTCTCGATGTACAATAATTGGTTTAATGATGATCAGGAAGGGGCTAGTT
>JAQVBK010000397.1 GCA_028690365.1 Candidatus Cloacimonadota bacterium | reverse complement strand
TTACCGTAATAAAAGCATTTATTATATTTTAACATCATAAATCATATCACTCAACCATGAAAAATAACACTTCATCCTTGAAAGTGAACAGGATTGCCTTCATCCCGATCCTAATAATGTCTTTATTAGCATTAACTCTCGCTGATTTGGACCATTGCTCAGTCACCAAACCACATGACACCATCGGATTATTGAACACTTAATCAGTCTCACTCACTTTGGGAGATTACATTCGAGGATACGATCTGGAATTTACCTCCACTCAATCTATGAATGCCAGACCTTTCAATCCATTAAATTCTGTTGGTTCTGTCGAATTCAACTTCGCCGAAGGTTACAACATTATTAATTCTGATGTCAACAAATGTAACTGTGGAAGATGGTTCCAATAAGGTGTTGTTTTTGCTCAAAAAGATACCAAAAATATCGGTTTGGTATTGACCAAGTTTACAGGCACCAGAACCGTAGCCGATGTTCTCGAACACCAATATTACACACTCGATGTTCCCGCCGTATGTTTCAGTGCCAGAGTTGTTGACTCTGACTACAATGTCGTACTTGACTGTCAGACCACTGACCCCAATGACCAATCAGATTACATGTGTTACATTTCAACAAAGGATAAAAAGATAAAATCATGCCTTCAAATTGACAGTTTGAATGACGTCAAAGATAGAAAAAGTGAGATCCTTGCCTTAGGTGATGAGACCTTCTTAGTCACTGCCAGCTACTCAAGAAATAAAGACTCAGATGAGATGAGTTATTTGACCATTTACAGAATCGATAACGAAAAAGGAATCATTGAATTTTCTAACATTATTGATGGCTACCAACTTGGCTTCGATTACGATCTCGTTATTTCTGATTTTGAAGTCAAACTCGGTGGAAAAATCTACATTCATGACATGGCCAAGTCACAAATTCTTGTTGTCAAGTATACCAAAACTAACGAAGTTTTACTTGCTGAAAAGCCATGGGTTTATGGTTCAGAAGGTGTCGAAATCCAAGTATCAAATCTTAACACTATTTTGATTGCCACTAAAACTCATGTCGAGTAATGGGATTTAACCCTCAAATCAAGAGTTTTCAGATACGAATTACCAAAAACTGATAATGAAGTTAACAGTATCAGTGTCAGCACATGGGGTGTTGCCATCACCACCTAAAAAAATAATCTTTACGTTTATCAAAGAATCATGAGTCCCGCCAATTATATTTTGGGATCAATGGAAATCAAATAAAAGAAATTCTTACTGTCACCTTATTCAAACATTCTTTACACTTTCAGTTAAAAGTAATATCACCTCATTGAAATGACTTCAGGAACTCTTTCTTTGACTGGTATCACTGAGTCACAAAATATCACCATCACTGCTCAATCATCAACTTCACAATGTTCATTCACTTTGGAAATTATTGCTGTTGAATCAACATCAAAAATTTTGACAAAACAAAACATTGGACAAAAACAATTTGTTGCTGAATCAAGTCAAATTCTTAACTTCAATCTTGAAGAAATTTTCAGTGGTCAAAAT
Source organism: Candidatus Cloacimonadota bacterium (assembly GCA_028690365.1). Lineage (GTDB taxonomy): Bacteria > Cloacimonadota > Cloacimonadia > Cloacimonadales > JAQVBK01 > JAQVBK01. The sequence goes on along the minus strand of JAQVBK010000397.1, from coordinate 1,317 downwards.
CTCAGATACAATGTTCCAAAGTCAACTGATGAAATAAAGTATACACTTGAACAACTCAATGAATTCAGTGTTGAATCTGATTTGAAAGATGCTGAGTTGAGACAAGTTGTAACTTTGAACAAGACAACTTTCCTTCAACTTGGATTATGGGCAACCCAATCTTATCTTGAAATGTGTACTGTGAATGAAGAAGAAATGAAAATTACTTGTAAAAATGTTTATTCAGGAAGAATTATCGCCAAGAACCCCATCCTTATCACTGGTAAACAAAGAAAATCAGGTCAAGTTGTGTTCGCTTGGACAGCTTAAGAAACTCAGTTTTAAATGCTTTCTTACGATAATGGGAAAATTGGCACTTCTTATTTGAAAGATGGCGTTAATTATGAGTTTAGTTCAATTGTAATTGGTGAAGACAAAATATATTTGGTAATGAAGCAATATGCAATGATCGCTATGTACGACGATTTGGGAAATAGCTATACTTATACTGTTTTGAACGCTAAGAGTTTCTCGATCATGAATAAGGATTTGGTTGGATTTTATCCACGTGAACTTTACTTGCATCCAAGAAACAATGAATACTTTTATGTAAAGTTCCCAAGACATGTTTGTTTGATGACTGTCTTTGGTACAATCCCTAAAGCAATTGATTGCGTTCAAGTTCTTGACAGAATTATTCCAGAGGAGCAATGGACAGTGATTGTAGGTACACAATCATATGTTGTGATAACACCAAACCAAATTACTGAATATTCAATTTTAGGTAACAGTAATTCAGCACTGCATTCAATCAGCATTCCTTCAGTTTTATTCCCAGTTTATTATAACCAATTTTTGAACACAATAATAATGCGTGCAACTGGAAATATGATGATTTACTACAAATTGAACAAACCAGTTATTGACAGTATTTATTTCGAGACTCAATTAAAGTCTTAAGAAGAAAATGGAGAGGAAATGATCTCAGCTGAAGGATATTGGGCATTGAATGGTTTGGGAACTAAAGCTTACAGACAAAGTTATAATACCAAGTTATCAGTTGAGATTCTCGGTGACAATAAATCATTCAAGTAAGATTTGAACATTTCCATCAGTGTTAAAGGTAAAGAGGATGAAATCAGAATTGACGACAATGTCACAGTTATCAAGTATCAGACTAAAATTAACTCACAAAACCAAACCAATTCCGGTATTCAAATGCCAGCTCATGCCACTTAAACTGTCAGAATCCCCATCAACATCAGTGAATACTTCACCGGCCCTAAAGCCAATTATCACATTGTCTGCGATTATTGTGATGACACTATCAAATTAGAA
>JAQVBK010000396.1 GCA_028690365.1 Candidatus Cloacimonadota bacterium | reverse complement strand
ATATGTTTATTATCAAGGGGGCAAATATTTTCCCGATGCAGATTGAGAAAATCTTAATGCAGCATGTAGAAGTGGGTAGCAATTATCTTATCACATTGGAGACTGTTGATGGTCAGGATGTGATGATTGTGGAGGTAGAGCTTAATGAACTTTGTGCTGATAATGTACTTCTTCTAGAGAAGGTACGCGGTGCAATTATTCGTCAACTGAAGGACGAAATACTAGTTACTCCTAAACTTAAATTGGTGAAAAAAGGAACCCTTCCTCAAGCGGAAGGAAAAGCTGTAAGGGTAAAAGATTTACTCAATAATCATTGATAAAAAACATAAGCATCTCTTGATTAAAACATAAGCATCTCTTCAACAAAACTATAGCATCTTTTATTTGGAACTTCAGCATCTTTTTTGGTGCTCATTTGATGCTTAAAAAATAGTTTGTCTTTACCTGATTTCAGTTTACACTTTTGTGTTTATTGATTCTGTTTTTGTTGTCAGTTAAAATTACTCGATACTAATAAGCTTTACAGTTTAAGTAGCACTCATTCTATTTTACTTTACACCGACAAAAACAAACTATTTCTAGTTACTGCTTTTTAGATAGGCAAAATTAATCAATTAGTTGCATTTCTTCTTCTTTTTTCTTATAAATCTTCTTCTTCCAACACCTTTTAAGCTCTCCATGAGCCAAATGTGCTTGCTCAGGGGTAAGCATTCCGTTACTCATGTGCGGACGTTTGGTGTTGTAAAATCCAATGATACGCTCCAATTCCTTTTGAGCCTGCGATATTGTAACGAACTTCTGCATCAGATAGAGCCATTCTGTTTTAAGAATACCATTCACACGTTCAGCTATCGCGTTATCCGTAGGTTTAGAATCTTCAGTCATACTAATACTGATCTGGTGGGCTTTGAGAATTTCTACATATCGATCACAACAGTATTGACAGCCACGATCGGAATGATGAATCAAGCCTTTCAACTCTTTATTATTGGTTTGTGCAATGGCCATTTCCAAGGCTTCTATGGAATATTTTGCATGAAGACCCGAAGCCAATATCCAGCCGATAATTTTATGAGAGTATGCATCCGTAATCAAATGCAGATAACACACCCCGTCCAACAAAGCGATGTAAGTGATGTCACTTACCCAAAGCTGACCTACAGCAGTGGGGGTGAATTCACGAACCAAATTCTTGTATTTGTGGAATCGATGATTAGAATCGGTGGTGCGCCGACACTTCAGAGGACTTAACATCAAATGTTTACGTCGTAGAAAGGCATAGAAAGAATCACGCCCGATCATCTGTTCACGTCCAAAGATCTTGCACAACATCAGATAAAGCTTGTAAGCTCCCAGCCGCGGCGCCTCTTGGCGATAGCAGCGGGCTGCTTCCAACATGGTTTGTTCTCTTATCTCTTTCTCTATGTTTCCTTTTTTGTACTGGTAGTAGGCTTGTCTACTATTACCAAACAGTCCACAAAGACTTCCCAAAGCGTGTTTGGGAAGCTCTTCATGCAGGGTAGTTACTGTTTGACACCAGCTTTTTTTCGGATACTGATCCCTTCTTTTTTCTCTGCAATGTCTATCAGGACATCCAGCGCATGAGCTCGAAGATTCGCATAGGCCAATGCTTTTTCAAGTTCGCAAATGCGATTCTGTAAAATCTCTTCCTCCGTAGGATCTGCTTTGTTTTTCATATAAGTATCTTTGACTTCTGAAGGCAAAGATACTAATTCTGAATCAATTGGGAAACGTTTGAGCCAATTTAAAACTAAACCCGGGCAGCTTAAATCATATTTAAGCGCGATGGATTTATGAGATTCACCACTTCCATAATAATCCGATACCACCATAAGACGGAAAGAATCATCGTACTCTTTGGAGAATGTAAAATAAACTGTTTTGCAAAGTTAATACTTTTTTCTTTGATGACACAGTTTATTTTACATTCTCTAAAGTTTGGAAATAGATTTAATTTAATGTAACTTTGTCCCTCGTAGAAACAGGCTATTGCCGATAGCCCATTTCCAAACAGAGATTTATTATAAAAAGAAGCTTGACACAGTTTAATTTACACACCCTACTCTTTGTAAACTTTCTTTTTCTGAATTTTCATTTTACACTACTTTTTTGTTACTAATTTGTGTAAACTGTATTCAGTATAAGACATTTTAATCGGGCGATTCGTGTTATATCTCTATAAAATCTAATTCCCGAAAAGATCTTTCATCTTTCAGAATTTCATTTTACTTTGTGATAATCAGTTTAATAACCCTGAATGATTTTTCGATATCTTTCAGGAATCTTTCAGTCCCTTTTTTAGATTCGGCAAAATCGTCTGAGTGTATGTTTTTACTATTTCTTGCTTTAGAAAACTTTTTTAAGATTCCTAAAAAAATTCTGAACCTTTCCTGAAGGTTGTTTTTTAATCATTCAGGACTTATTCATTTGTTTTACAATGAATTAAGTGCATAACCTGAAAGATGAAAGATGTTTTCTGGAATTCTTATTTTGGCTGAATTTAGATCGTTTTCGTCTGAATTTAGTCTCAGCTTGGTTTAATCTTACTTGGGATTTCTTCCGATCTTTATTCGTTTTTGATCTCGTTCCGCTTTAATCGATCTTCATCCAGATCAGAATCTTATTGAATTTCATTGAATATTAATTGAACGTCAGTTTCATCTCAGTCAGGCTTTTGTCTAATTCATATTTAATTGGCCTTTATTTTTCCCTCAATTTCATCGCATCCTAATTGATTTCTCATTTTCACCTTAGTAACTCCTCTGCCTAATTTCCTTTTCATCCATCTTAATCTTATTCCGATTTTGGCATAATCTTTCCTGCCTTGCTCTCTTTTTTCG